>NZ_JBEZFZ010000005.1:0-232342 GCF_040649735.1 Nonomuraea sp. NPDC048892
GCGTTGGATCCGGTGTATGCGGGTGAGCGGTTGCGGTGGATGGTGGGGGATTCGGGTGCGGTAGTGGTGGTGGCGTCGTCGGTGACGGCGGGGATTGTGGGGGATGCGGCTGAGGTTGTGGTGCTGGATGATCCGGCGGTCATGAGCGAGTTGGCTGCTCAGTCTGCTGGTTCGCCGGGCGTGGTGGTGTCGGGTGGTTGTGCGGCGTATGTGGTGTATACGTCGGGGTCGTTGGGGTGGCCGAAGGGTGTGGTGGTGGGTCATGCGGGTGTGGTGGGTTTGTGTGAGTGGTTGGGGCGGACGGTGTTTGGGGGTGTGGATGGTCGGTTGCGGGTGGGGTTGACGTCGTCGGTGTCGTTTGATGCGTCGTGGAATCAGTTGGGTGGGTTGTTCGCGGGTCATGAGTTGCATGTGGTGGATGGTGAGTCGTGGGTGGATGCGGGCCGGTTCGTGGAGTGGGTGGCGGAGGGTGGTCTGGATTTTGTTGAGGTGACGCCGTCGTATCTGGAGGTGTTGGTTGGGGAGGGGTTGCTGGAGCGGGGTGGGCTCCAGCGGTTGGGTGTGGGCGGTGAAGCGGTTCCGCAGGGGTTGTGGGACGAGCTGTCCGCCGGTGGGGTGCAGGGGTTCAACTTTTACGGTCCGAGTGAGTGCACCGTGGATACGGCGGTGGCCCGCGTGGGCGGGGTGAGTCCGGTGGTGGGTGGGCCGGTGGCGAATATGCGTGCGTTCGTGCTGGATGAGTTCTTGCGTCCGGTGCCGGTGGGTGTGGCGGGGGAGTTGTATGTGGCGGGTCGTGGTGTGGCGCGGGGGTATGTGGGCCGGGCGGGGTTGACGGGTGAGCGGTTTGTGGCGTGTCCGTTCGTGGTGGGTGAGCGGATGTATCGGACCGGGGATCGGGTGCGGTGGACGTCCGAGGGTGAGTTGGCGTTCCTGGGCCGGGTGGATGACCAGGTGAAGATCCGCGGCTTCCGGATCGAACCCGGCGAAGTACGCGCCGTGGTAGCCGAACACCCCCGGGTGGCCCAGGCGGCGGTGATCGTCAGAGAGGACAGGCCGGGAGACAAGCGGCTGGTGGCCTACGTCGTCCCTGCCGGCGAAGGGACGGAGCCGGAAGACCGACTGCCGGAGGCCGTACGAGAGTTCACCGCCGCCCGGCTGCCCGAGTACATGGTCCCGTCAGCCGTAGTGGTGCTCGACGCGCTGCCACGCACGGCCAACGGCAAGCTCGACCGCGCCGCGTTGCCGGTGCCGGAGGTCGCCGTGACGGCCGGGCGGGCGCCGGTCAACGCCCGCGAGGAAGTCGTCTGCGCCGCGTTCGCCGAGGTGCTCGGCGTCGAGAGCGTCGGCGTGGACGACGACTTCTTCGCCCTCGGCGGCCAGTCGCTGCTGGCCATCCGCCTGGTGGCGGCGCTGCAGGCACGGGGCGTGTCGGTGTCGGTGCGGTCGTTCTTCCAGGCGCCGACCCCGGCGGGGCTGGCCAGGTCGGTGGGCGACCGGCAGGTGGAGGTGCCGGACAACGCGATCCCGGCCGGCGCCACCGCGATCACCCCGGAGATGCTGCCGCTGGTGGACCTGTCCGGCGAGGAGATCGACCGGATCGCGGCCACCGTGGAAGGCGGCGCGGCCAACGTCGCGGACGTCTATCCCCTCGCGCCGCTGCAGGAGGGGCTGCTGTTCCACCACCTGCTGGCTGAGGGCGGCGAGGACGCGTACGTCATGCCGATGGTCCTGGAGTTCGACTCGCGGGACCGGCTGGACGCCTTCGCCGACGCCGTGCAGAAAGTGGTCGACCGGCACGACATCTACCGCACGTCCATCGTGTGGGAGGGACTGCGCGAGCCGGTCCAGGTGGTGTGGCGGCGGGCGAACCTGCCGGTGACCGAGGTGAGGCTGCCCGAGGGCGACGGCGACCTGCCCGGACGGCTGGTCGCCCACGTCGGCCAGGTGCTGGACCTGGGCCTGGCTCCGCTGATGGACCTGCACGTCACCCCGGTCCCCGGTACCGGCCGCTGGCTCGGGCTCATCAGGAACCACCACATCGTCCGCGACCACACCGCGCTGGAGATCGTCCTGCGAGAGGTGCGGGCCATCCTCTCCCGGCGCGACGGCACGCTCCCGAAGCCGCTGCCGTTCCGTAACTTCGTGGCCCAGGCCAGGGGCGCCGTCGAGCGGGCCGAGCACGAGCGCTACTTCGCCGATCTGCTCGGGGACGTCACCGAGCCGACCGCGCCGTTCGGAATGGTGGACGTGCGCGGCAACGGCGCGGACGCGGTCCGCAAGGTGGTGCCGTTCCCGGCGGAACTGCACACCCGGCTGCAGGAGGTCGCCCGCCGCGTCGGGGCGAGCCCGGCGACGCTGCTGCATGTGGCGTGGTCTCGGGCGCTGGCGGCGGTGTCGGGACGGGACGACGTGGTGTTCGGCACCATCCTGTTCGGCCGCATGAACGCCGGCAGCGGCTCCGACCAGGTGCCCGGCCCGTACATGAACACTCTTCCCGTACGGGTGCGCACCGGTGAGCTCGGTGTGCTGGGTGCGGTGGCGGCGATGCGCGGACAACTGGCCGGGCTGCTGGAGCACGAGCACGCGCCGCTGACCCTGGCGCAGCGGGCCAGTGGCGTGCCGGGCGACCTGCCGCTGTTCACCGCGCTGTTCAACTACCGGCACAACACGAGCCGGCCTCAGCAGAACGACGCCCCCGCCCCGGACGGGGCCCTCGACGGCATCAGCCTCGTCTACCTGCGCGAGCGCACCAACTATCCGCTGCTGGTGTCGGTCGATGACGACGGGGACCGGATCTCGCTGGCGGTGGACGCGGTGGCGCCGATCGATCCGGGCGAGGTCGGGGTGCTGGTGCGGACCGCGACGGAGAACCTGGTGGGGGCGCTGGAGGACTGCCTGGCGGGTGGCCCGGAGGTGCCGCTTGGTCAGGTGGGTGTGCTGGGCGTCGAGGCGCTGGATCTGCTGCTGCGTGAGTGGAACGACACGGCGGTGGCGGCGCCGCAGGTGACGGTGGCGGGGTTGTTCGAGGCGCAGGTGGCGCGGACGCCGGGCGCGGTCGCGGTGGCGGCCGACGGTGTGGAGATCACCTACGCGGAGTTGGACGCTCGGGCGAATCGCCTGGCCCGGTCTCTGATACGTCAGGGTGTGCGGGCGGAGTCGGTGGTGGGGATCTGCCTGGAACGCGGGATCGATCTCGTGGTGGCGGTGCTGGCGGTGTTGAAGGCGGGTGGCGCTTATCTGCCGATCGACGGTCGGTATCCGGTGGAGCGGATCGCGTTCATGCTGGCCGACGCGGGCGCGGTCGCCGTGGTGACCTCGCCGGAGCTCATGGACCGGCTGCCTTCAGGCGTGCCGATGGTCGATGTGCACGACGTGGCGGAACTGCCCGGCGGGCCTGTGGCCGGCGAAGTGCTGCCGGGTCATGCGGCATATGTGATCTATACGTCGGGTTCGACCGGGCGGCCGAAGGGCGTGGTGGTCGAGCAGCGGTCGGTGGCCGGGTTCCTGGCGTGGGCGGTGCGTGAGTTCGGTGGGGCGGATTTCCAGCGGGTGTTGTTCTCGACGTCGTTGACGTTCGACGTGTCCGTCTTCGAGCTGTTCGGGCCGCTGGTGTCGGGCGGCTGCGTCGAGGTGGTTCCCGACGTTCTGGCGGTCGCGGACGGCGACCGCGACCTCGACGGCGTGAGCCTGGTCAGCGGGGTGCCGTCGGCGCTGGCTCAGGTGGTGGGGTCGGGTTCGCTGGAGGTGCGGCCGCGTACGGTGGTGCTGGCGGGTGAGGCGCTGTCGGCGGATGCGGTGGCGGGGTTGCGTGCGGCGTTGCCCGGTGCGCGGGTGGCCAACATTTACGGGCCGACGGAGGCGACGGTGTATGCCACCGCCTGGTATGCCGACGGCGAGGTGGATGGCGTGGTGCCGATCGGCAGGCCGGTCGACAACGCCCGCGTCTACGTGCTCGACGACCATCTCGCGCCGGTGCCGGTCGGGGTGGCTGGCGAGCTGTATTTGGCCGGGAATGGGCTGGCTCGCGGGTATCTGGGCCGGCCGTCTCTGACCGGCGAGCGGTTCGTCGCGGACCCGTTCTCTGAGGGCGGGCGGTTGTATCGGACCGGTGACGTGGTGCGCTGGAACGCGGACGGCGAGGTGGAGTATCTCGGCCGGCTGGACGAGCAGGTCAAGATCCGCGGCTTCCGCATCGAACTCGGCGAGGTCCAGGCAGCCATAGCAGCCCACCCAGAGGTCGCCCAAGCCGCCGTGGTGGCCAGGGAGGACCAGCCGGGAGACAAGCGCTTGGTCGCCTACCTCGTCCCCCGAGGACCGGCGGAAGACCTGCCCGAACAGATCCGCGCCTACGTCGCCGACCGGCTCCCGTCTCACATGATCCCGGCCGCGATCGTCGTCCTGGACACGCTGCCACTGAGCCCCAACGGCAAACTCGACCGCAAGGCCCTGCCCGCACCGGAGTACACGGCGGGCACCGGCCGCGCCCCGGCCGACGTCCGCGAGGAGATTCTCTGCGCGGCCTTCGCCGAGGTCCTCGGCCTGGACGGCGTCGGCGTGGACGACGACTTCTTCGCGCTCGGCGGCCACTCCCTCCTCGCGATCCGGCTGGTGGCCCTCGTACGGTCCCGTGGCGTCTCGGTCTCCGTACGCGCTCTCTTCGAGACACCCACCCCGGCCGGGCTGGCCCGTTCGACGGGCGAGAGCCTGGCGGCGGTCCCCCCGAACCTGATCCCGCCCGGCGCGACCGAGCTCACTCCGGACATGCTGCCGCTGGTGGACCTGACCGGCGACGAGCTCGACCGGATCACGGCCACCGTGGAAGGCGGCGCGGCCAACATCGCGGACGTCTACCCGCTCGCGCCGCTGCAGGAGGGGCTGCTGTTCCACCACCTGCTGGCCGAGGGCGGTGAGGACGCCTACGTGATGCCGACAGCGCTGGAGTTCGACTCCCGCGAGCGGCTCGACAGCTTCGCCGACGCGCTCCAGCAAGTGATCGATCGGCACGACGTCTACCGCACCTCCATCGTCTGGGAGGGCCTGCGCGAACCCGTCCAGGTCGTCTGGCGCCGCGCCGTGCTCCCGATCGAAGAACTGACCCTGGACCAGGACGGCGCCGACCCGGTGGCGGAGCTGGTGGCGCGCGGCGGCACGTCCATGGACCTCGGCCGGGCCCCGCTGATCAGGCTGCACACCGCCGCCTCGCCCGGCACCGGCCGCTGGCTGGCCCTGGTCAGGATCCACCACCTGGTGCAGGACCACACGGCCCTTGAGGTGCTGCTCGACGAGGTACGCGCCTTCCTGGCCGGCCAGGGTCACCGCCTGGCGGAGCCGCTGCCGTTCCGCGACTTCGTCGCCCAGGCCAGGAGCGGCGGGAACCGCGCCGACCACGAACGCTACTTCGCCGGCCTGCTCGGGGACGTCACCGAGCCGACCGCGCCCTTCGGCGTGGCCGACGCCCGCCGCGACGGCATGGACACGGTCCGGGCCAGGACCGACTTCGACGCCAGCCTGCACACCCGGCTGCTTGAGGTGGCCCGCCGGGTGGGGGCGAGCCCGGCGACGTTGCTGCATGGGGCGTGGTCGCGGGTGCTGGCGGCGGTGTCGGGACGGGACGACGTGGTCTTCGGCACGGTCCTGTTCGGCCGCATGAGCACGAGTGCCGGTTCCGACCGCGTACCGGGGCCCTTCATCAACACTCTTCCCGTACGGGTGCGCACCGGTGAGCTCGGTGTGCTGGGTGCGGTGGCGGCGATGCGCGGGCAACTGGCCGGGCTGCTGGAGCACGAGCACGCGCCGCTCACCCTCGCGCAGCAGGCCAGCGGCGTGCCCGGAGACCTTCCCCTGTTCACCGCGCTGTTCAACTACCGCCACAACACCCCGGGCGAAGCCGTTCCGGGTGCTGGCGAGGCGCTGAGCGGGATCCGGCGGGTGTACTTCACCGAGCGCACCAACTATCCGCTGCTGGTGTCGGTCGATGACGACGGCGGCCGGATCTCGCTGGCGGTGGACGCGGTGGCGCCGATCGACCCGCATGCGGTCGGGGCGCTCGTGCGGACCGCGACGGAGAACCTGGTGGGGGCGCTGGAGGACTGCCTGGCGGGTGGCCCGGAGGTGCCGCTTGGTCAGGTGGGTGTGCTGGGCGTGGAGGCGCTGGATCTGCTGCTGCGTGAGTGGAACGACACGGCGGTGGCGGCGCCGCAGGTGACGGTGGCGGGGTTGTTCGAGGCGCAGGTGGCGCGGACGCCCGGTGCGGTCGCGGTGGCGGCCGACGGTGTGGAGATCACTTACGCGGAGTTGGACGCTCGGGCGAACCGGCTGGCGCGGCTGCTGGTGGGCCGGGGTGTGCGGGCGGAGTCGGTGGTGGGGGTCTGCCTGGAGCGCGGGGTTGAGCTGGTGGTGGCGGTGCTGGCGGTGTTGAAGGCCGGTGGCGCGTATCTGCCGATCGACGGCCGGTATCCGGTGGAGCGGATCGCGTTCATGCTGGCCGACGCGGGCGCGGTCGCCGTGGTGACCTCGCCGGAGCTGGCGGACCGGCTGCCGGTCGACACGCAGGCGGTGCTCGTGGACGATCCCGAGCTGGCCGGGCTGCCGGACGGGTCGTTGCGCAGCAGCGTCCTGCCGGGGCATGCGGCTTATGTCATCTATACGTCGGGTTCGACCGGGCGGCCGAAGGGTGTGGTGGTCGAGCAGCGGTCGGTCACCGGGTTCTTGGCATGGGCGGTACGTGAGTTCGGTGGGGCGGACTTCGAGCGGGTGCTCTTCTCAACCTCGTTGACGTTCGACGTGTCCGTCTTCGAGCTGTTCGGGCCGCTGGTGTCGGGCGGCTGCGTCGAGGTGGTTCCCGACGTTCTGGCGGTCGCCGATGCGAGCCGGGATCTGCGCGATGTCAGTCTCGTGAGCGGGGTGCCGTCCGCGCTGGCCCAGGTGGTCGGGTCGGGTTCGCTGGAGGTGCGGCCGCGTACGGTGGTGCTGGCGGGTGAGGCGCTGTCGGCCGATGCCGTGGCGGGGTTGCGTGCGGCCTTGCCCGGGGCTCGGGTGGCCAACATCTACGGGCCGACGGAGGCGACGGTGTATGCCACCGCCTGGTACGCCGACGGCGAGGTGGACGGCGTGGTGCCGATCGGCAGGCCGGTCGACAACGCCCGCGTTTACGTGCTCGACGAGCATCTCGCGCCGGTGCCGGTCGGGGTGGCTGGTGAGCTGTATTTGGCCGGGAATGGGCTGGCTCGCGGGTATCTGGGCCGGCCGTCATTGACCGGCGAGCGTTTCGTGGCCGATCCGTTCTCCGAGGGCGGGCGGTTGTATCGCACCGGCGATGTAGTGCGCTGGAACGCCGATGGCCAGGTGGAGTACCTCGGCCGGGTGGATGAACAGGTCAAGATCCGCGGCTTCCGCATCGAACTCGGCGAGGTGCAGACGGTGCTGGCCGCCCATCCCGAGGTGGCGCAGGCCGCCGTGGTGGCCAGGGAGGACCAGCCGGGAGACAAGCGCTTGGTCGCCTACGTCGTCCCGCGAGGACCGGCGAAGGACCTGGCCGAGCAGGTCCGTGCCTTCGTTGCCGACCGGCTCCCGTCCTACATGATCCCGGCCGCGATCGTCGTCCTGGACACGCTGCCACTGAGCCCCAACGGCAAGCTCGACCGCAAGGCCCTGCCCGCCCCCGACCACTCCGCACAAGCCGGCCGAGCCCCGGCCGACCTGCGCGAAGAGATCCTCTGCGCCGTCTTCGCCGGCGTACTCAGCCTCGACAGCGTCGGCGTGGACGACGACTTCTTCGCCCTCGGCGGCCACTCGCTGCTGGCAGTGCGGCTGGTCAGCCGGGTGCGGTCGGCGCTCGGGGTCGAGGTGCCGTTGCGGGCGCTGTTCGAGGCGCCGACGGTGGCGGGCCTGGCGGCCCGGCTGAGCGACGCCGCCGCCGCCCGCCTGCCGCTCACCCCCGGACAACGGCCCGAGCGGGTCCCGCTGTCGTTCGCGCAGCGCCGGCTGTGGTTCCTCGGCCAGCTCGAAGGCCCGAGTGCCACCTACAACGTGCCGATCGTGCTGCGGCTCGCGGCAGGAGTGGACCAGGAGGCCCTCGGCCACGCGCTGCGCGACGTGGTCGGCCGCCACGAGGTGCTGCGGACGGTCTTCCCCGTCGCGGACGGCGAGCCGTACCAGCACATCATGGACCTCGACGAGCTCGACTGGAGCCTGTCGATCACCGAGCTGCCGCCGTCCGAACTGGACGCCGCCGTCACCCGGGCCATGGGGCACGCGTTCGACCTCACCGCGGAGGCGCCGATCCGAGCCTGGCTGTTCGACGCGGGACCGGACGAGCGGGTCCTGGCCGTGGTGATCCACCACATCGCCGGTGACGGCTGGTCGCGGGCGCCGCTGGCCCGCGACTTCTCCCTCGCGTACGCGGCCCGCCGCGAGGGCCGGGCCCCGGTGTGGAGCCCGATGCCGGTCCAGTACGCCGACTACGCGCTCTGGCAGCGAGAACTGCTCGGCGACGAGGACGATCCGGACAGCCTGATGTCCCGCCAGGTCGCCTACTGGCGGGAGGCCCTGGCGGGGGCGCCCGAGGAGTTGGCGCTGCCGTTCGACCGGCCGCGTCCCGCCACCGCCTCCCACCAGGGGCACAGCGTGCCCTTGACGGTTCCGGCCGAGGTGCACGCGCGGTTGGTCGAGGTGGCCAGGGCCGAGGGCGTGACCGTGTTCATGGTGCTTCAGGCCGCCTTGGCGGTGCTGCTGTCGCGGCTCGGCGCGGGCACCGACATCCCGATCGGATCGGCCAACGCGGGCCGAACGGACGCGGCGCTGGAAGACCTCATCGGCTGCTTCGTCAACACGCTGGTCGTACGGGCCGACCTGACCGGCGACCCCGAATTCCGCGGCCTGCTGGGGCGGGTGCGGGAACGCAGCCTGTCGGCGTTCGCGCATCAGGACGTGCCGTTCGAGCGGCTGGTGGAGGAGCTGGCCCCGTCACGGTCGATGGCCCGGCACCCGCTCTTCCAGGTGGTGCTCACCAAGGGCGACACCGTTGACGCCGTGCTGGACCTCCCCGTCATCCGGCCGGGGGCCCCGTCGGCGGGGGAGCGGGCGGCCAAGTTCGACCTCGACGTGATGGTGAGCGAGGCGTTCGACAGGGGTGCTCCGGCCGGGGTGCGAGGGTCGGTGACGGTCGCCACGGACCTGTTCGATCCGGAGTGGGCCGAGCGGATCATGCGTTACTGGGTACGCGTGCTCGACCTGGTCAGCACCGACCCGGGCACCCGGCTGAGCGGTGTGGACCTGCTCGGGGAGGACGAGCACCGGGCTCTCGCAGAGTGGAACCGCACGGCGGCCGACGGGCTTGCGACGCCGGTGGTGGAGCTGTTCGAGGCGCAGGTCGCGCGCAGGCCCGGGGCGGTCGCGGTGGTGGCTCCCGACGGCGAAGAGGTTACCTTCGCAGACCTTGATGAGCGGGCCAACCGGCTGGCGAATGTCCTGGTCGGCGAGGGTGTGAGCGCAGAGTCCGTCGTCGGGGTGTGTCTCGATCGCGGTGTCGAGCTGGTGGTGGCGTTGTTGGCGGTGTGGAAGGCGGGTGGCGCTTATGTGCCGATCGATCCGCGTCAGCCGGTGGAGCGGATCGCCTACCTGCTCGCCGACAGCCGGGCCGTCCTGACCGTCACCACC
Organism: Nonomuraea sp. NPDC048892; assembly: GCF_040649735.1. Classification (NCBI taxonomy): domain Bacteria; kingdom Bacillati; phylum Actinomycetota; class Actinomycetes; order Streptosporangiales; family Streptosporangiaceae; genus Nonomuraea; species Nonomuraea sp. NPDC048892. The sequence continues at coordinate 9,658 of NZ_JBEZFZ010000005.1, forward strand.
GAGGAGATCGCGGACGAGCTGCCCGCGAGCCACGCCCGCATGCTGGTCCTCGACGACACCTTCACCGCCCTGCGCCTGTCGATGGCCTCGAAGGACAAACCGGAACGACACCTCCACGGCACGCAGACCGCCTACGTCATCTACACCTCCGGTTCGACCGGTCGGCCGAAGGGTGTGCTGGTCAGTCAGGCGGCTTTGGCGAACTATGTGGCCTCGGTGCCGGGCCGGCTCGGGATGGACGACGGCCGGTATGCCCTGGTTCAGGGCCAGGCGACCGACTTGGGCAACACGATCGTCTTTGCCGCGCTGACCCTGGGTGGTGAGTTGCACATCATGGCCGAGGAGGCCGCCACGGACCCGGACGCTTTCGGCAGCCTGCTGGCCGAACGCGAGATCGATTTCGTGAAGATGGTGCCGTCCCACCTGGCGGCGATGGGTCCCGGTCTCCTACCCGCCCGCGCGCTGGTCCTGGGCGGTGAGGCGGCCGCTCCCGACTGGCTGGAACGGCTGCTGGATGAGGCCGACGAGCGCGGTTGCGCGGTGTTCAACCACTACGGCCCGACCGAGACGACGATCGGTGTGGCCACCACCCGCCTGAGCAGCGGTGGCACGGCACCGGTCGGCACACCCGTGGCCAACACCGCCTTCCACGTCCTGGACGAGCATCTGTCACCCGTGCCTCCCGGCGTCACCGGCGAGCTCTACGTCGCGGGCGCCCAGTTGGCCCGCGGCTACCTCGGCCGCCCGGGTCTGACGGCGGAGCGCTTCGTTGCGTGCCCGTCCGAGCCGGGCACCCGCATGTACCGCACCGGCGACCGCGCCCGCTGGACCACCGACGGCCAGTTGTTGTTCGCCGGCCGAGCGGACGACCAGGTCAAGATCCGTGGATTCCGCGTCGAACCAGGCGAGATCACCGCGACCATGACCGCGTGCCCGGCGGTGAGCCAGGCGGCCGTCATCGCCCGCGAAGAGGGCCCAGGCGACGTCCGCCTCGTCGGCTACCTCGTGCCGGACGACCCCGAGAACGCCGCCGACCTCCCGTCCGTGGCCCGCAAATTCGCCGCCGACCGCCTCCCCGACCACCTGATCCCCTCGGCCTGGGTGGTGCTCGACGCGCTCCCACTGACCGCCAACGGCAAGCTCGACCGCCACGCCCTGCCCGCCCCCGACTACGGCTCCGCCCAGACCGAGGGCGGCCGGTCGGCGGCCACGGCGCAGGAGGAGATCCTCTGCCTGGCCTTCGCCGAGGTGCTCGGCCTGGACAGCGTCGGCGTGGACGACGACTTCTTCGCCCTCGGCGGCCACTCGCTGCTCGCCGTCCGCCTGGTCAGCCGCATCCGCGCGCTGCTCGGCGTCGAGATCGAGATCCGCGCCCTGTTCGACGCCCCCACCGTCGCGGGGCTGGCGGCGGGCCTCAACGGCGCCGCCCGCGCGCGGGCGCCCCTGACGGCGGGTGCACGCCCCGAGCGCGTTCCCCTGTCGTACGGGCAGCGGCGCATGTGGATCATCGCCCAGCTGGAAGGCCCCAGCGCCACCTACAACATCCCCGTGGCGGTACGCCTGTCCGGCACGATCGACAGCCACGCCATGGGCGCCGCCTTCCGTGACGTCATCGGCCGCCACGAGGTGCTCCGCACCGTGTTCCCGGTCGCCGACGGCGAGCCGTACCAGCGGATCATCCCCGTCGACGACCTCGACTGGGAGCTGACCGTCAGGCAGGTCGCGCCGCAGGAATTGGCGGCGGCGGTGGAGGAGGCGCGGGCCTACACGTTCGACCTGTCCGCGCAGGCGCCGATCCGGGCCTGGCTGTTCACCACCGGCCCTGACGAGCACGTGCTCGTCGTCGTGGTGCACCACATCGCCGGTGACGGCTGGTCGTGGGCGCCGCTGGCGCGCGACGTCTCCGCCGCCTACGCCGCCCGCCGCGACGGCCGGGCCCCGGAGTGGGAGCCGCTGCCCGTCCAGTACGCCGACTACGCGCTCTGGCAACGCGACGTGCTCGGCGACAGCGAGGACCCGGGCAGCCTGATCTCCAGCCAGGTCGCCTACTGGCGCGACACGCTGGCCGGCCTGCCCGAAGAGCTGCCGCTACCGTTCGACCGGCCGCGCCAGGAGGTGGCCGGACACCTGGGCCGGCGGGTGCCGCTGGAGGTCCCGGCGGACGTGCACGCCCGGCTGCGCGAGGTCGCCCGCGCCGAGGGCGTGACCATGTTCATGATGGTCCAGGGCGCCCTGGCGGTGCTCCTGTCCCGGCTCGGCGGCGGCACCGACGTCCCCATCGGCTCCGCGCTGGCCGGGCGGACGGACGAGGCGCTGGACGGCCTGGTGGGCTACTTCGTCAACACCTTCGTCCTGCGTACCGACCTGTCAGGCGACCCCACGTTCCGCGAGGTGCTCGCCCGGGTCAGGGAGGCCGGGCTCGGCGCGTTCGCCCACCCCGACGTCCCGTTCGAGCGCCTGGTCGAGGAGCTGTCGCCGGCCAGGTCGCTGGCCCGGCACCCGCTCTTCCAGGTGATGCTGCTGCTGCAGAACACCGCGGGCGCCAGCCTCGACCTGCCCGGCCTGGACGCCGGCCGCCGTCCCGGCGGCGGCGAGGCGGCGGGGGAGGACACGTCCGTGGTCAAGTTCGACCTGGACGTCAGCCTCGGCGAGGCGTTCGACGCGGACGGCGGCGCGGCGGGCCTGCGTGGCGCGGTCGTCGGCGCGGCCGACCTGTTCGACCGTGCCTCGGTCGAGCGCATCGCCGAGCGCCTGGTCCGGGTGCTGGCCGCCCTGTCGGCCGACCCCGGCCTGCGGCTCAGCGCGGTGGACGTGCTCGGCGACGCCGAACGCCGGCTCATGCTCACCGGCTGGAACGACACCGCCGCCCCCATACCGGGCACGACGGTCGTCGGGCTGTTCGAGGCGCAGGTCGCCCGCACCCCCGACGCGGTGGCCCTGACCTGCGGTGACGTGGAGCTCACGTACGCCGAACTGGACCGGCGGGCCAACCAGGTGGCCGGACGCCTGATCGGCCTCGGCATCGGGCCCGAGTCCGTCGTGGCCGCCGTCTTCGATCGCGGGATCGAGCTGGTGGTGTCGCTGCTCGGCGTGATCAAGGCCGGCGCCGCCTACCTGCCGATCGACCCGGCCTATCCGGCGGGCCGCATCGCGTACGTGATCGCCGACTCCGGCGCGGCCTGCGTGCTGACCGGCGAGGACCTGCGCCCGCGCCTGGCCGAGTTCGAGATCGACGCGGGCCTGCCCGTCGTCGTGGCCGGCGAGCCGGAGGTGCGGGCGCAGGCCGGCACCAGGCCGGACGTGACCGTGGAGCCCCGCCACCCCATGTGGGTGATCTACACCTCGGGCTCCACCGGGCGCCCCAAGGGCGTGCTGGTCGAGCAGCACGCGATCGTCAACTTCCTGCTGTCGATGCGGGAGTCGTTCGCGCCCACCGCCGCCGATCGGCTGCTGGCCGTCAGCACGCACGGCTGCGACATGGCGGGCTTCGAGTTCTACCTGCCGCTGGTGACCGGCGCCCGCATCGTCCTCGCCGAGCAGGAGCAGGTGCTCGACCCGTGGGCGCTGCGCACGCTGATCCGCGCCGCCGGCGTCACCATGGTGCACGCCACTCCCAGCCTGTGGCGCGGCCTGATCGCCGACGACGGCGACCCCGTGGACTGGACGACCGTCCGCGCCATGATCGGCGCCGAGGCGCTGCCGCCCGACCTGGCGCGCACGATCCTCGGCCGGACCCCGACCCTGACGAACCTGTACGGCCCCACCGAGACCACGGTCTGGTCCACCGCGAAGGTGCTGGCCGGCCCCGCGGCCGACGTGTCGTCCATCGGCACGCCCGTCGCCAACACGCAGGTGTACGTGCTCGACGACGCCCTCCAGCCGGTCGCGCCCGGCGTGGCCGGCGAGCTGTACATCGCGGGTGACGGCTTGGCCCGCGGCTACCTCGGCCGTCCCGGGCTCACCGCCTCCCGCTTCGTGGCCTGCCCGTTCCGGCCCGGCGGCGCGCGCATGTACCGTACCGGCGACGTGGTGCGGTGGAGCGCCGGCGGCGAGCTCCAGTACGTCGGCCGCTCCGACGACCAGGTCAAGATCCGCGGCTTCCGGGTCGAGCTGGGCGAGGTCGAGGCCGTGCTGGCCGCGCACCCGCGCGTGACGCAGGCCGTGGCGCTGGTCCGCGAGGACGTGCCCGGCGACCGGCGGCTCGTCGCGTACGTGGTCCCCGGAGGCGACGCCGACGGACTCGGCCCGGCGGTGCGCGCCGCCGCCCAGGAACGCCTGCCCGGCTACATGGTGCCGGCGTCCGTCGTGGTGATCGACCGGCTGCCGCTGATGCCGAACGGCAAGCTCGACCGCAAGGCCCTGCCCGCCCCCGACACCGGCGCGGAGGAACGCACCGTCACCCACTGGGACGTCACCTCGATCGCAGCCGGCCTGTGCGAGGCGTTCGCCGAGGTGCTCGGCCGCGACAGCGTGGGCCTGGACGACGACTTCTTCGCCCTCGGCGGCCACTCCCTGCTGGCCGTCCGGCTCGTCGAACGGCTGCGCGGGCGCGGCGTGACGATCGCGGTCCGCGACCTGTTCGTGGCCCCCACCGTCGCCGAGCTGATGCGGCGGATGACGCTCTCCTCGGTACGCGACGCACTCGACGTGCTGCTGCCCATCCGCACGGAGGGCGAGCGCGAGCCGTTCTTCTGCATCCACGCCGCGGGCGGCCTGAGCTGGTGCTACATGCCGCTGGCCCGCCACGCCCAGCCGGACATCCCCCTGTACGGGGTGCAGTCCCGCGGCCTGGACGGCACCACGGAGTTCGCCCGCTCCATCGGGGAGATGGCCGCCGACTACATCGAGCAGATCCGCTCCGTGCAGCCGCACGGGCCGTACCACCTGCTCGGCTGGTCGTACGGGGGCGGCGTCGCGCACGAGATCGCCGTCCAGCTCCGCGCGGCCGGGGAGCAGGTCGGGGCGCTGGTCCTGCTCGACCAGTACCCGTGGGTGGCTGAACAGGAAGCCGCGGAGGAGCACGACGACGACCCCGACGCCGCGCTTGAACGGCAGATGGACATCGTCCGCTGGCAGGCGGGCAACGGCTTCGGCGCCGCCACCGAGGACGAGATCCGCACCTTCGCCCGTCTCCTGCGCAACCACCGTAAGTTGCGCCGCGGCTTCGAGCACGGCCGGTTCGACGGGGACGTGCTGGTGGTCGTGGCCGACGAGAGTGGTTCCGACGAGGCGCGCAGGCCCGAGTTGTGGCGGCCGTACGTGACGGGCGAGATCGGGGTGGCCCGCATCCCCTGCACCCACTACGACATCGCCAAGCCGGACACCCTGGGCCAGGTGTGGGCCGCGGTGTCCGACTGGCTGCGGCTGGACGGCTGACCGGCGAGGAGCCGGACAGCCGGACAGCCGGACGGCCGGGCGCGAGGAGCCGGATGCCCGACGGCGAAGAGCCCGCCCCCCGGATGATCGGGGAGCGGGCTCTGCGGGAGCTGGGGGATCGGGTCTGGGGAAGGCGGGCTCGGGGGGACGCGGGCCGTCAGCCGTGTCGCTTCAGCTCGTGGAAGAAGCCGGGCACCGTCATCAGGTCGCCCGCCGCGCCCACCTCGTCGTAGACGTACCTGGCCACGGCCAGGTCGAGCACCCCGAGGCCGAACGGCGAGAACACCACGGGCCGGTCGGCCGGCGGCGTCAGGGTGCCCTCCAGCACGTCGTACAGGGTGCCGGCGACGAAGGAACGGCCGCCGGTGCGCTGTTCGGCCAGGTGCGGCGACGTACCGGCCTTCAGGCAGTGCTCGACGTCGTCGAGGACGTTCCACGACGAAAGGATGATCTCCGGCGACAGGTCGCGCAGCGAGACGTGCAGCACCAGCGGATTGTGCGCCAGCGCCTCGGGCGCGTGAATGTGCGGCTCGCCCGCCACCGTCGCCAGCACGACCAGGTCGGACGCCGCGATCAGCGACTCGGCGTCGTCGTGGAACGTGACCTCCTCCGCCCCCGACCGCGTCAGATAGGCGCCGAACCCCTCGGCGTGCTCCTTGGCGAGGTCGAAGACGCCCACCTCGTCGAAGGACAGACCGGCCGCCACCAGATAGGTGTGGATGTAACGGGCGATCAGCCCGGTGCCGATGAAACCGGCGCGTCGCGGCGTCACCCCCCGGGCGGTCGCCAGCGTCGTGGCCGCGAGCGCGGCGGAGCCGGCGGTTCGGGCCGCGCTGATGATCGAGCTTTCCAGGCAGGCCAGCGGGTAACCGGTCGTCGTGTCGTTGAGGATGAGCACCGCCGAGGCGCGCGGGAGGCCGGCCGCCACGTTCTCGGGGAACGAGGAGATCCACTTGATGCCGTGCACGTCCACCGGCTTCCCTGCCGACGCGGGCAGCGCGATGATCCGGGAGGAGGGCCGGTCGGGGAAGCGCAGGAAGTAGGAGTCCGGGTTGACCGTCCCGCCCGCGCCGTGCAGCCGGTACGCCCCCTCCACCACCTCCATGACCTGCTTCTCCCTGCCGTGCAGGACACCGGCGACCTGCTCTCCTGAGACGACGGCGAACGACGGGACCTGACTCATGGGTGCGTGCTCCAATGCGGTCGGTCGGGCAGGTCGAGAGGGCCGAAGTGCTCGCGCAGCCAGCCCTCCTCGTAGATCGAGTCCAGGTAGCGCTCGCCGAGGTCGGGGGCGACCGCCAGGGCGACCGGCTCCTCACCCGGGTACTTCTCCTGCAGCCAGCGCGCGGCGCCGCTCACCACGGTGCCCGTCGAGCCGCCGAACAGGAACCCGCGCGCGGCCAGGCCGTGACAGGCGCGGATCGTGTCCGTCTCCGGCACGTGCACCACGTCGTCCACCCACGACTCGTCGACCAGTTCCGGCCGCACGCTCGTGCCCAGCCCCGGCACCATGCGGCGCTCAGGGACGTCGGAGGCCGTGCCGTGCGGCCCGTTGTAGTGGTCGAACGTCACCGAGCCCACCGCGTCCACCGCCACGATCGTGACCGGCGCGCCGCGCTCCTTGAAGTAGCGGGCGCAGCCCATCAGCGTGCCCGTGGTGCCCGCGCCGACGAACAGCACCTCCAGGCCGGGGAAGTTGCGTTCGATCGCGGGTGCGGTGTGCCGGTAGTGGGCCCGCCAGTTGCCGGGGTTGGCGTACTGGTTGAGCCAGACGTACCGGTCGTCGGCGGCACACAGGTCGCGGACGTAGCGGATGCGGCTCTCCAGGTAGCCGCCGTTGGCGTCCTGCTCCCCGATCACCACGACCTCCGCGCCGAGCGAGCGCATCAGCCGCATGGAGGCGGTGTTGCAGCGCGGGTCGGTCACGCACACGAAACGCAGGCCCTTGTCGGCCGCGACCATCGCCAGCGCGATGCCCAGGTTGCCGGACGACGACTCCACCAGCACGCAGTCAGGCCCGACCAGTCCGTCGCGCTCGGCGGCCTCCACCATTTCCGTGGCCGCCTTCAGCTTGACCGAACCGGCGAAGTTGAACCCCTCGCATTTCAAATAGAGCGGGGTCCCCGTCACCGTCCGCAAATCGATGAAAAGGTCTTCGACGTTGAACTCCTGCGGAGCTTTGATAACGGGCACTTCGCCGAATCCCCCAGTTTGACGGGAATGGACGCGACAGAAACACGTCAGGGAAGTCGAAGCGATCGACCGGCCTATTCTCCGGCTCTGCACGACCTTGATCGCGGTAGCTCCGGTCACGATACTTGAGGAAATCTCGGCCCGGCAAGGTCGGCTATTTCCCCGCATTTACCGGAGCGTGCACATGACATTCGCGGACGCCCTGCTCGGCCAGGACGAGCTGCCCAGGCTGCCCATCTCGCCGCAGCAGGCCGAACGTGCCCGCGCCGCGGCGACGCGCCGTCTCCACCCGGTGGACCTCGCCGACGCCGTGATCACCCTGGTCGAGCGCACGGCCGCCGTGGACGGGGACCGCCTCGCGGTGACCGACGACACCCGCCGCCTCAGCTACGCCGGGCTCGCCGCCGAGGCCCGCCGCCTGGCCTCGCTGCTGGAACGCTCGGGCGCGGGACCCGGCACGGTGGTGGCGGTGGGCGGGGAGCGCAACGCCGCGGTCATCGCCGGGTTCCTGGCGATCGAGCTCCTCGGAGCCGTCTACGTCCCCGCCGACGCCACCTGGCCGGCCGCACGGGTGGCCGAGGTGCTGACGAGGGCCGGCGCCGCCCTGCTCCTGGACGCCGGAGCCGGTGCCGCCTCACCCACGCTCGCCGCCGGGGCCGGTGCGGTCTCGCCTACGCTCGCCGCCGGGGCGCGTGAAGCGGGGGTGCGGCTCGTTCGTGCGGGGGAGGCCGTCGCGCAGCCGCTCTGGTCGGGACCGGCTCGGCTCGACGGCCCTGATCAGCCGCGGTACATGCTGTTCACCTCCGGCTCGACCGGCCGGCCGAAGGGTGCGGTGGTCGAGCACCAGGGCATGCTCAACCATCTGCACGCCAAGGTCGTCGACCTGGGTCTGACCGCGGGCGACACGGTGGCGCAGACCGCGCCGCTCGGGTTCGACATCTCCATCTGGCAGATGCTCTGCCCGCTCGTCGTCGGCGGCCGGGTCCGCGTCGTCGGTGACGCGACGGCGTACGACTCGGTGGCCTTCGCCCGCCTGATCGGCGCGGAGGACATCACGATCGTCGAGCTCGTCCCCACGATGGTCCGCCTACTGCTCGACGACCTCGCCACCGCCGCCCGGACAGGCCCGCCCGACGCCCCCTCCGGGACGGGGCTGCTCGGCGGGCTGCGCTGGATGCTGGCCACCGGGGAGGAACTGCCCACCGAGGTGGCGCGTCGCTGGTTGCGGGAGATGCCGCACGCCGGGCTCGTCAACGCCTACGGGCCCACCGAGTGCTCCGACGACGTCACCCACCACACGGTCACCGCCGCCGACCTCGACCTGCTGCGCCTGCCGATCGGCGGGCCCGTCGTCAACGCCGACCTGTACGTCCTGCGCCACGAGGACGACGGCTGGCACGCCTGCGAGACGGGCGAGACGGGCGAACTGTTCGTCGGCGGCGTCTGCGTGGGTCGCGGTTACGCCGGTGACCACGACCGCACCCGCGAGGCGTTCTTCCAGGACCCGTTCCACGACACCCCCACCGGCCGCCTCTACCGCACCGGCGACGCGGTCCTGGCTCTGCCGGGCGGGGCGCTGCAGTACCTCGGCCGCGTCGACCGCCAGGTCAAGATCGCGGGGGTGCGGATGGAACTGGGCGAGATCGAGGCGGTGCTCCAGCGCCACCCCAGCGTCGGCGCCGTGGCGGTCGTAGTACGCGACTTCGCCCGCTGACTCCGGCCGCGACACGTGAAGGGCGGGCGCCGACGACCGGTGCCCGCCCTTCGTGTCGTCGCTCAGCCCTCGGCCCAGCCGTGGTTCTTGGCGAACTGCAGCAGTCCGGTACGGATCTGCATGATCTGCGCGCCGGTGAGCGTCGGCGCCTGGCTGAGCAGGATCTCCGTCACCTCCCGCAGGTACTCGTCCGCGTCGAGCACGTCGCACAGGGAGTCGTCATCGTCGCCCTGCGCGGTCGTGACGCGCGAGGGAACGGCCGCCACCGTGGTCACGGCCGACGGCGTCTCGGCCGGTCGCACCCGCCACGCCTTCGGTCCCTTGTCGCCCTCCTCGACCTCGAACACCACCGAGAGCCCGGCCCGCACCTCGGACTCGGGCATCAGCATGTCGTTGACGTGCAGGAAGACGTCCTCGCCGCCACCGTCGGGCGCGATGAAGCCGTAGCCCCGCGCCGCGTCGAACTTCACCACTCGTCCAGAAACCACCACAACCCCCAAACCTCGGACCCCATGTCCGATACCTCGCTCCACAACATAGAGCCACCGGACGGGCTGACGGGAGTTCCGCCCACCGGCCCGCCCTCGTGCCGCCAACCGTGCCGCCAACCGTGCCGCCGACCGGCCACTGACCGGCCGGTCCATCGCGCCGCCAACCGCCCGCTCGCCGCATTGTTCACCTGCCCACTCAGGGGTCCACGTACCGGTTGCCGACAGGTGATCTGCTCAGCCGCCGGTTCCGGCGGCCTGCTGGGCGAACTGCGTGCGGTACAGGTCCGCGTACAGGCCGCCGGCCAGCAACAGCTCTTCGTGCGTGCCGCGTTCCCTGATGCGGCCCGCCTCGACGACCAGGATCTGGTCGGCGTTCCTGACCGTGGACAGCCGGTGGGCGATCACCAGCGACGTCCGCCCCGACAGCGCCGTCTCCAGCGCCCGCTGGATCGCGGCCTCCGACTCCGAGTCCAGGTGCGCCGTCGCCTCGTCGAGCACGACGATCGGCGGTGCCTTGAGCAGCAGCCTGGCCAGGGCCACCCGCTGCTTCTCGCCGCCGGACAGGCGGTGGCCGCGCTCGCCGACCACGGTGTCCAGGCCGTCCGGCAGGGCGCTGATCGTGTCCCAGACGAGCGCCGCCCGGCACGCCTCGATCAGCTCGCGCTCGGTCGCCCCGCGCCGCGCGTACTCGAGGTTGGCCCGCAGCGTGTCGTGGAACAGGTGCGCGTCCTGGGTGACCACCCCCACCGCGTGGCGCAGGGACCGCAGGGCCAGGTCGCGGACGTCCTGGCCGCCGACGCGCACCGCGCCCTCCGTGGCGTCGTAGAGGCGCGGGACGAGCTGGGTGATCGTGGTCTTGCCCGCGCCCGACGGTCCGACCAGCGCGGTCAGCTTGCCCGCCGGGGCGTGAAAGCTGAGGTCGCACAGCGTCCACCGCTTGTCCGCGCCGCCGCCGGGCGATCGCATGGAGGACTCCAGGGACGCGAGCGACACCTCCTCCGCGCCCGGATAGCGGAAGCGGACCCGGTCGAAGACGATGTCCGGCGCGGGCGGGCCCGAGCGGCCGGGCGCGGCCAGCTCCCGCGCGCCGGCGCGTTCGACGATGTGCGGCTCCAGGTCGAGCACCTCCAGCACCCGGTCGAAGCTCACCAGGGCCGTCATCGCCGTCGCCTGCATCGAGGCCAGCAGGTTGATCGGCCCGTAGAGCCGCATCAGCAGCGCCACCATGGCCACCAGCGACCCGAGTTCGAGCGAGCCGCCGATGGTCAGGACGCCGCCCAGGCCGTAGACGACGGCCGTGGTGAGCGCGGTCAGGACGGTGACGACGATGCCGAAGATCCGCCCGTACACGACACGCAGGATGGACACGTCACGCACGCGCCCGGTCTTCGCCGCGAACGCGGCCAAGTCGTCGTCCGGGTGGCCGTAGAGCTTGGACAGCAGTGCCCCGGACACGTTGAAGCGCTCATGCATCATCGAGCTCATGTCGGCGTCCAGCTCCATGGCCTCCCGCGCGAGCCGCTCCTGCCGCCGGGCGATCAGCCGCGCGGGCAGCAGGAAGAACGGGATCATCACCAGCGCCGCGAGCGTGATCTGCCACGACAGGTAGACCATCGCGGCGAGCACGAGCGCGAGCGTGAGCAGCGTCGACACCGACTGGGACAGCAGCGTCGTCAGGGCCTGCCTGGCGCCGATCACGTCGGTGTTGAGCCTGCTGACCAGCGCGCCGGTCCGGGTCCGGGTGAAGAACGCCAGCGGCTGCCGCTGGATGTGCGCGAACACCTTGGTCCGCAGGTCGTGCACCAGGCCCTCGCCGATCCGGCCCGAGCACCACGCCCCCAGGTACGCCGCCCCCGCCTCGACCAGCGACAACGCCGCCACCAGCAGGCAGAGCCAGAGCACTGTGCCGGTGCGCTTCGGCACGATCCCGTCGTCGATGATCGCCTTGAGGATCAGCGGGCCGGCGGCCGTGACGACCGCGACGGTGACGGTGGCCAGCAGCAGCAGGGCCAGGAACCAGCGGTACGGCGCCGCGTACGGCAGGATCCGCCGCACCGTGCCGCGTTTCACCCGCTGCCGGGTGATCGAGTCGTCGAACCGCAGCCCGGTCACCCCGCCGGCCTTTCCGCCCATGTCCTGCTTTCCGCCGTTTCGTCCGCTGCTCTTTCTGCTGCTTCGTCCGCCGTCAATGGACACCTGCCTTGTTGTCGATGCTGTGGATGCCGCCGGTGGGAGACCCCGGACGGCCGGCGGCGGCTCCCGGCCAAGTGCGGCATCAGCGCAGTTGAACGGGTGAACGCCGAAGTTGACTGCCGCCCGGCGCCTGAGCTCATAGTTGGTCCCGCGGGGCCGAGCGACGCATCACGCGGCCACCGAACGCCGGACCGGCGTCGTTGCGGACGTCCGTTCTCCGGTGCCACCCATCCCGTACCGAGAAAGGACGACGTGGTGACGAATCCGTTCGACGACCCGGATGCCCAGTACCTGGTTCTGGTGAACGACGAGGGACAGCACTCCCTCTGGCCGATCTTCGTGGCGGTGCCGGAAGGCTGGAAGACCGTCTTCGGCCAGGCGGGACGCCAGGAGTGCCTCGACTACATCGAGAAGTCGTGGACCGACATGCGTCCCAAGAGCCTGATCGAGGCCATGGAGAAGAAGTAACCACCCCTGTGACGTCGCCGATCCACCTGTGGTGGTCGGCGACGTCCGCATGTGCAGGGCAGTCATCGTCCTCGGGACAGCCGTTACTGGCCGACCGCCTTCCAGGACAGTGACGGATCGCGCTCGTCGAGCTCCTGCGCGAACTGCTGCCACGTGGCGGCGTACTGGCGGGCCAGCTTGACCACCAGCCCCTCCCAGTGGGGCGGCACCGCCGCGATGAGGTCGGACCAGCTCTCCATCGCCAGCGCGGTCTGCTGCAGCAGCCGCAGCAACTGCCGGCCCTCCTCCTTCAGCCGCAGCGAGGGGTCACGCAGCAGCTTGTCCAGCACCAGGGCGGGCTCGGAGTGCGGCGCGTGCGCCGCCGTTCCCTGCCCGGCTCGCCGCCGGGCGATCTGGTCGGGCATCGCGGCCTCGTGCGCGGGCGCGGCTGGAGCCGGCGGCCTGGCGTCGGCCGGGTGGGGCATCGTGGGCGGCTCGTTGGACAGTAGTCGTTTACGGACGTCGCTCGCCGTGGCCGGAGAGATCCCGGCCAGCCTCGCCACCTCGCGTAACGAGGCGTCGGGGTTCCTGGCGATGACCTCGGCCGCGCGCAGCCGTCCGTCGGCTCCGCTCAGCGGCCGGACCCTCCCGTCGCGGCCGATGCGGGCGTTCAACTGCGGCACGGAGCCGGTTGAACGGCGGCGGATGGCGGCCACGGCCTTCGCCCCGAGCCCCGAGGCCCGCGCGATGGCCCGGTCGGACATGTGCGGGTGGGAAGCGACGATGCGGATCGCGGCGGCCCGCCGGTCGGCCTGCGTCAGGGGCAGACCGTGGGCGATGTTGGCCTGCACGGCGTGCAGGAAGGCGTCTTCCGTGGTGCCGTCGAAGAATTCGACGTCGATGGTCTCCTGCCCGCGTACGAGGGCGGCGAGGAGACGGTGCATCCCGTCGATCACGTGCCGGTCGGTGCGGCGGACGAGAATGGGCGGAAGCGGGCCGTCGATCTCGGCCAGCCGCGCCACGTGCTCCTGGTCCTGTCCCTGCAGTCGCGGCGACTCACCGGGCAGGAGCGTGGCGATCGGAACGGAGACGATCTTTGATTCGAAGGTGTCGGGAAGCCTGCTGATTCCGGTCGGGCGAGGTTCCGTGGCATCTGTTCGATCCGGAACCGAGCTCATGCCGCTGTTGTGCAACTGCAAATGGTTCACCCCGTTATCTGTGAATCCCAACGAGCATTCCCCGTGAATTTACCGCCGTTCGGCGGTGAAATTCCCGTGCCATTTCCGTCGCCTTCCGCAGAATTCTTTCCGCCGTGACCGGCCCGCTGCCCGTCACGATCCCGAGCCCGTACGCGTGCCGAAACGCGAGGGAGAAGGCCCGTTCCGGCCCGCCGGCCGGAGTCCCGGCCCGGATCATTCGACAGACTGCCAGCGGCCGATCGCGGAGAGGCGGGAGGAGGCGGCCGACCCGGTGGGCCGCCTAAGGGGCCAGAAGCTCATAAGCCCTCATCATCCACAGGGTTCACCAGTATGCCAAGGCTTTGAGTCATCGGCGTTGTCAAAGTATATGGGCGGTATTTCCTTCGGTAGGGGCGCGCTCCTGATGGGGTGTCAAGAGGGCGAGGCGACTCCGGTCGCGGCGAATCCCCTGCTCAGCCGCCGCCGGGCGCGGGCGGCAGCCGCACAACCTAGATACACGCTTGTTGATCTTTGAGCTACTTCCGTCGCACGAAGCCCTGACCTGCCCCTCCGTCGGGGCGCGCGGCGGTCATGGCCCGGACGATCGCGCCGGAGTTCTCGCCTGGCGGCCCGCATGATCACACACGGTGAGTGGCGGGCCAGGGAGGCGTGAGCGGTTTCCGCTCACATCTCGGTCCGCACCGGGTGTTCAGCGGCGAAGCGGCCCCAAGAGTTCATGAGCGGAAGGATCACTTGTACGTTTTTTGTAGCGTGCGGGACTACCGTCGGCTCCATGTACTTGCGGTCGACCCGCCGGCGGAACAAGGACGGTTCCGTGGTCCGCTACCTGCAGTTGGCGCACAACGAGTGGGACGCGGCCACGAAACGGTCGAAGGTGCAGGTCATCTACAACTTCGGCCGCGACGACGCCACGAACCGGCAGGCCCTCGTAAGACTGGCCGCCTCGGTGATCAAAGAACTCGGACCAGAGCAGATCCTTGACGTCACCGCCGACGGGCTGGAGTTCGTGGACTCGCGGCCGTTCGGTGGCGTGTGGGTGCTGGACGCGCTGTGGCAGCAGCTGGGGATCGACAAGACGTTCCGGCGCATGTGCGTGAACGGCGGGCTGGACCCGTCGGCGGAGCGGGTGCTGTTCGCCCTGGTCGCCAACCGGGCCCTGACCGGCTGGGCGGACCCGCCCGGCGAGGTCGCCCGCTGGGTGAACGAGGACGTCTTCGTGGACGGGCTGCCTGGCATCACCGAAGAGGCGTGCCGGAAGGTGACCGACTGGTTGTGCGAGATCTCCGGCAGCCTCCAGGAGGAGGTCTCGCGCGAGCTGGCCCACCACCTCGACCACGAGGCCGACCTGCTGTTCTTCGAGTCCCCGTCCTCCGGTCCCGAACCCATTCAGAGGGTGACCGGCCTCGACTCGGACGCGTACGAGCCGCTCCTGGACGCCGCCGCGACCGGTCGGCCCGCCTTCGGCCCGCCCCCGGACCCCGACGCGGACGGCCGGACCATGGTCGGGCTGGCCGTCACGCGTGGCGGCATCCCGCTCAGGGTCTGGCGCTGGCCCGGCCGCACGCCCGACGAGGTCATGATCGGGCGGGCCAAGGAGGACATGAAGGGCTGGGCCCTGTCCCGCGTCATCTGGACGGCCGACCGGGCCTGCCCGGACGACGGCGACCGGCGCCTCCCGCGACAGGACGAGGGCCACCACGACATCGTCGGCGCGAAGCTGCGCTCAGGATCGGCCGAGGCCGACGCCGCGCTGTCCCGTCAGGGTCGCTACCACCGCGTCGCGGCGAACCTGCGGGTCAAGGAGGTCCACATCGCCGCGGACGAACGCTTCGTGATCTGCTGTGACGCCCTGACCGCCCGGCGGGACGCCGAGACGCGCGCCGGGCTGCTGGAGGAGCTCACCGGGCTGATCGACGGCACGGACCGGCTGCCCTCCGCCGAGCGGGCCGCCCTGCACCAGCGGATCTCAGCAGATCCACACATGAGCCGATATTTGCGGATGACGCCGGGCGGGTTGTTGCGCATCGACGCCAAGGCCGTCAGAGCCGAGGAGAACCTCGACGGCAAGTACCTCGTCCGCACCACCGACCCCGGACTCCCGGTCGAGGACATCGCGCTCGGCTACATGCGGCTGCTCACCTTCGAACGCGGCTGGCGCGACCTGCTCACGGGCGTGTCCCGGCTGTGCGACCGGGGCGAGCCGAGCGTCCGCAGGCACCTGCCGCTCACCTGGCTCAGCCTGCTCCTGGTCCCCGTCGCCGAGTTCCGCACCGGGCTGTCGTGGGCGCGGCTGCGGCGCGAGCTCGACCGGATCAAGCTCGGCACCTTCGCCGCCCGTACCTGCACGCTGCGGCAGCGTACGGAGATGACCGAGAAGCAGCACGATCTGCTGGCCGCGCTGCTGCTGACCCCGCCGCCGCGGATCATCGAGATGACGCCGGCGGGATGCTGAGCCCGGTAACGCGTTCGTCACCATGGTTCCGCCCGGCCCTTCCCGGGGGCACTCTGGAGCCATGCCGAAGCCGACGCCGGGGAAGGGGACGGAAGGCGAGCCCGATCGGCCGGCCGCGCGCCCCACGTCCAGCAGATCGGCACTGCGTCCGGACACGGCCGGGTCTATCAGGCCGGGCGTGACCTGACCGTCCACGAGACGGTGCTGCCCGCCACGGCGCTCCGGCCGGTCACCGAGGTCGACGCGCCGCCGACGACCGTGAACGTCCCCGGGCGCCAGCAGTTGTTCGTCGGACGTGACGAGGAGCCGGCGGCCCTGCGGACGACCCTGTCCGCCTGCCGGCCGGCGGTGGTGGCCGCCGTGCACGGGCTGGGCGGCATCGGCAAGTCCACCCTGGCCGCCCGGTACGCCGCCGGACAGGCCGGGGCGTTCAACCCGGTGTGGTGGATCACCGCCGACACCCCGCCGGGGTGCGGGCGGGGCTGGCGGCCCTCGCCGCCGCGCTGCAGCTGGAGCTGGCCGCGGCCCTCCCCTCGGAGGCCCTCGCCGAGCGGGCCACGGCCTGGCTGGCCGACCTGGAGGGAGCGCTGGGCGCCGACCACCCCTCGACGCTGATCTCGCGCAACAACCTCGCGCACGCTTACCAGTCGGCCGGTGACCTGGGCCGGGCCATCCCGTTGCACGAGCGCACGCTGGCCGACCGCGAACGGGTGCTCGGCGCCGACCACCCGACGACCCGTACCGTCCGAGACAACCTGCGCCGGGTCGCCGCCCGAGCGGCACCCCGGCCGCGATCGGCCGGTGACGGTGCGAAATGATGGCCGTATGGCCGATCAGTCCGTGGTGCTGTTCTCCTACGGCACGCTGCGTCAGCGCGAGGTGCAGCTGGCGGTGTTCGGACGCGAGCTGTCGGGCACGCCCGATCGTCTGCCCGGCTACCGGCTGTCGCTGCTGGAGATCACCGATCCGCACGTCGTCGAGGTCAGCGGCGCCACGCACCATCCGATCCTCGAAGCCACCGGCGATCCGGCCGACGTCGTGGAGGGTGCGGCGCTGCGCGTCACCGAGGACGAGCTCACCGCGGCCGACGCCTACGAGGTCGACGACTACGAGCGGGCCCTGGTGCCGCTCGCCTCCGGCCTGCGGGGCTGGGTGTACGCGGCCCACCACCGCCCGGCCGGCACGTGACCGTGCCGTCCGGCCCGTACCGCCTTCCAGCCGGCCGAGGGCGTTTCCTGGGTCTCGGGCGTCAGGGACGCACGATGAAGCGTTCCTTCGCGCGCGCGAACGCGCGGAGGGGCTCCCGGTAGAAGGCCACGTTGGGCACGCTCAGATGAGCGAAGGGCTGATGCTCCTGAGACGGGAAGGCCATACCGACAATTCCCTGCCCGATGGGGGCGCTGTGGCCGGCACAGCCGGAAGAGGTCTGGAAATCAGCGGAGTCTCGCCACACCGCCACATCACCGCCGTCTCACGATGAGTCGTCTCACGATGAGCCGTCTCACGATGAGAACGTCAAGGCGTCACTCGGGCGTCCAGTGCGACGCGGAACCGGTGTACCGAGGGGTCGTTGACGCGGTACGCGGGCCGGCCGGCGAGGGCGTTGACGAGCTCGATCGCGCCCTCCCGCCCGGCGGCTTCGCGGGCCTCCACCGTCTGGCCGGCCATGTGCGAGTACACCGTGATGCCCTGGACGCCGCGCAGCACGCTGTCGGCCGGCAGCGGCTCGACCTCGCACACGTCGAGGGCGGCCCCGGCGATGACCCCGTCGCGGACGGCCGCGGCCAGGGCGTTCTCGTCCACGATCGCGCCGCGCGCGGTGTTGACGAGCAGCGCGGTCGACTTCATCAGGCTCAGTGCCCTGGCGTCGATGAGGTGGCGGGTGGCGGGGGTCAGGGCGGTGTGGACGGAGACGACGTCCGAGCGGGTGAGCAGGGTGTCGAGGTCCACGAACTCCACGTCGGCGGCGGGCGAGCCGGGGCCGGACGCGACGGCGGGCGAGCCGGCGGCGGGCGGGACGACGGCGGGTTCAACGGCGGGCGCGAGGGCGGTGCGGCAGAGCACGGTCATCCCGAACGCGCGGGCCAGCGGCACCACGGCGCGGGCCGCCGCGCCGAACCCGATCAGCCCGAGGGTCGAGCCCCGCAGCTCGTGCCCGTCCGTACGGGGCCAGCCGCCCCCGGCGACGCCCGCGGCCAGCTCGACCAGGCGCCGCGACGCCGCCAGGATCGCGCCCACCGTGAACTCGGCGACGGCGTTCGCGTTGATCCCCGGCAGGTTGCTGACCAGGATCCCCAGCTCGGAGGCGGCGGCGACGTCAACGGAGTCGTACCCCACACCCGACCGCACCACGGCCTTCAGGGCCGGCGCCGCGGCGAGGACGTCGGCCGTCATGGGCTCGTTGGCGATGAGCGCGCCCTCGACACCGTCGAGCAGCCGGACCAGCTCGTCGCGGTCGCGGCGCCCCCGCAGCGGCGCGTGCACCGTCTCGTGACCGTGCTCCTTCAGGTACACGTCGACCGGGTCGCCGGGCCGGAGGTAGTCGGTGGTGATGAGGATGAGGGACATCGGCCGAGCGCTCACTTCTCCGTCGGGGTGGTACGCCCAGCACCGTAACGGCGCTCACCCCGGCGGGATAACCCCCGGCGGCGAAAGGTGACCTTTCACGCCGAGGCCAGCCGCTCGGGCAGCCGCTCGCCCAAGAAGTTCAGGACCGCCGTCACCCGGGCGGGCACGTGGTCGGTGTGGGCGTGCAGCGCGTACACGTCGGCGGGCGGCGTGGGCACGTCCGCCAGCACCTGGACGAGCCGCCCGTCCTTCAGCAAGGGGGCGACCTGCCAGGTGGAACGCATGATGAGCCCGCGGCCCTCCAGCGCCCAGCCGGTCACCACGTCGCCGTCGTCGCTGGACAGCGCGCCGGCGACCCGGACCCGGAACTCGTCCGCGCCCTCGCCGAAGCGCCACAGCGCGTAGTCGCCCTGGTTCTCACGGAGCAGGATGCAGTTGTGGCCGGCCAGCTCGTGCGGCGTTCCCGGCTCGCCGTGCTCACGGACGTAGGCGGGGGACGCGCACACCACGCGCCGGTTCTCCGCGAGCCGCCGCATCCGCAGGGTCGAGTCGTGCAGCGGGCCCACGTGGATCGCCACGTCGAAGTCGCGCCGGTGCGGGCTGACCGGCAGGGGCGTCGTGGTGAGCTGGATGCCGAGCTGCGGATGCCGCGCGCCGAACTCGCCGAGCAGCGGGCCGATGTGCGCCCGCCCGATGCCGAGCGACGACTCCACGACGAGCGTCCCGCGCAGGTCGCCCGAGGCGCCGGAGATCTCCTCCTCCAGCCGCTGCACGTCGGCGAGGATTGGGCCGATGCCCTTCGCGAGCGCGGCTCCCTCGGAGGTGAGCACCAGTCTGCGGGTGCCACGCCGGACGAGGCGCACGCCGAGGCGCTGCTCCATCGCCGCGAGCCGCTTGCTCACCACGGGAAGGGAGCACCCCAGCCCGCGGGCGGCCGCCGTCAGCGTCTCGCTCGCGGCCACGACCGTGAAGAACCTCAGGTCGTCGACAGACTCCGGCACGGCCCCGACCTCCGCCACGCGTCTTTCCTGGCGCGAAAGCCTACCTTCCCCTTGAGCCCCCTTGAGCGCCCTTTCAGCCCCTTACAGCCCGCCTTCGGCGGCGGAGAGTCCCACCTAGCATCGCCGCGTCCGTGCGTGAGTCCCCCGATCAGGGGACGAGAGTCCCCGGCTCGTGTGATGAGCCGCCCTTTCGCCCCGACCTAGCCTGTGACCAGGGGAAAGGCCGACGGGGTCCGTCAAAGCTGGAAGGAAGCGGACATGCTGGCTGCGCTGGGCTTCGGGTCCATCTGCCTGTTCACGGTCTTAGTGATGACCAAGAGGATCTCGGCGGTCGCCGGTCTCATTCTCATCCCCACGGTGTTCGGCCTGCTCGGCGGGTTCGGCGGGAAGCTGGGGGAGATGATGGTGTCGGGGGTCGTCGACACCGCCCCCACCGCGGTGCTGCTGACGTTCGCCCTCCTGTACTTCCTCGTGATGACGGAGTGCGGCCTGTTCGAGCCGCTCATCCGCAAGATCCTGGCGATCGTCGGCGAGGATCCGGTCCGGATCGTGCTCGGCACCGCCATCCTCATCATCTGCATCGGCCTCGACGGTGACGGCTCCACGGCCGCCTTCGTCGTCATCACCTCGATGTATCCCATCTACCGCCAGGTCGGCATCAATCCGCTGATCATCGCGATGCTGCTCGGCATCATCTGCCCCACGCTCAACTGGATGCCGTGGGGCGGCCCGGCCGCGCGGATGGCGGTCTCGCTGGACATCGAGGTCGCCGACGTGGTGCTGCCCATGCTGCCGGCGCTCGTGCTCACCCTCGCCGCCGCGCTCGTCTTCGCGTACGTCGTGGGACGAGGCGAGCGGAGCAAGCTCGCCGCGCGCAAGGCCGAAGCGGCGGCCCTCGCGGACGAGGGCGACGAGTCCGGCGTGAGCAAGACCCGCACCCCGATCCCGACGAAGAACGTCTGGTTCAACTTCCTGCTGACGATCGCCTTCATCGTCAGCATGGGCATCGAGCTGCTGCCCCTGCCGGCCCTGGCCATGATCGCGTTCTCGCTCGCCGTCACCGTCAACTGGCCCAGCCTGCGCGTGCAGAACGAGAAGCTGAAGCCGCACGCGGGGACCGTCGTCATGGTGATCTCGCTCATCCTCGCGGCCGGCGCCTTCTCCGGAGTGCTCAACGAGAGCGGGATGGTCAAGGCGATGTCGGACGCGCTCGTCGCCCACCTGCCGCAGGCGTGGGGCGGCGGTTTCGCCTTCGTCACGGCGCTGATCTCGGGGCCGCTGCTGTTCATCCTGTCGAACGACAGCTTCTACTTCGGCGTCGTGCCGGTCCTCGCGGAGACGGGGTCGGCGTACGGGATCCCGCCCGAGGTGATCGCGCACTCCGTGCTGCCCGGGATCTTCCTGCACACGCTGAGCCCGCTGAGCGCGCCGATCTACCTCGTCGCCTCCCTCCTGCGTACGGACTTCGGTTCGCTGCAGCGCTTCGCCTTGAAGTGGTCCGTCGCCATCACCCTGGCGGCCATCGCCGCGGCCACGGTCACCGGCGCGATCTACGCCGTTTGAGCCCGCAGAACGCCATCGACCAGCCAGATTCCAGGAGCAGACAGTGCGTTTCATCAGTTACTCAGCCGCGGCCGAGCAGGGCGTCGGGATCAAGTCCGAGGGAGGGTACCGGGGACTACCGGTATCCCAGCTCGGCGGTGACCTGAGGTCGTTCCTCGGTCAGGAGTCCGGGCTCGCGGACCTGGCCAAGCTGCTCCAGGGCGCACCCGAGTTCGCGCTGACCGACGTCACCCTGCTGCCGCCGGTCACCCGGCCGGAGAAGATCCTCTGCATCGGGCTGAACTACCGCTCCCACACGCAGGAGAGCGGATTCGAGGTGCCGGACTATCCGGCGGTGTTCGCCAGGTTCGCCAACGGCCTCGTCGCGCACGGCGCGCCGCTGGTCCGGCCGAACGCGTCCGCGCTGCTCGACTACGAATGCGAGCTCGCCGTGGTGATCGGCAAGGGCGGACGCCACATCGCCCGGCACGACGCGCTCGGCCACGTGGCCGGCTACTCCCTCTTCAACGACGGCTCGGTCCGGGATTTCCAGACGAAGTCGCAGCAATGGACGATGGGCAAGGCGTTCGACGCCACCGGCGCGTTCGGCCCCGAGCTGGTGACGCCCGACGAACTGCCCGACGGCTGCCGCGGGCTGCGCATCAGGACCATCCTGAACGGCGAGGTCATGCAGGACGCCGACACCGAGGACATGATCTTCGGAGTGGCCGAGCTGATCGCCGTCCTGTCCGAGGCGATGACCCTGGCGCCGGGCGACGTCATCGTCACCGGCACCCCCGACGGCATCGGCGCCTTCCGCGACCCGCAGGTCTGGCTGCGGCCCGGCGA
Source organism: Nonomuraea sp. NPDC048892 (assembly GCF_040649735.1). Classification (NCBI taxonomy): domain Bacteria; kingdom Bacillati; phylum Actinomycetota; class Actinomycetes; order Streptosporangiales; family Streptosporangiaceae; genus Nonomuraea; species Nonomuraea sp. NPDC048892. The sequence goes on from NZ_JBEZFZ010000005.1 coordinate 31,683, forward strand.
CGTCTGCACGGTCGAGATCGAGCGGATCGGCACGCTGACCAACCCGGTCGTCCAGGAGCCGGCCGAATGACACAACCCGAGGCCCACGTGTTCGACGACTACAGAGAGGAAGGACCGTTGGTGAGCGACGTCGCCGCGCGGTTCGCGAAGATCGTCGGGGACGCGAATCTCCTCGTCGGCGAGACGATCCCGCCGGACTACGGGCACGACGAGGCCCTGACCGCCGTTCCCCAGCGGCCCGCCTACGTCGCGCGGCCGCGGAGCGCGGAGGAGGTCGCGGCGCTGCTCGTCTGCGCGGGGGAGCACGGCGTCCCGGTCACCGCGCGCGGTTCGGCGACCGGGCTCTCGGGCGCGGCCCGGCCCAGGCCGGGCGGGCTGGTGATCTCGTTCGAGCGCATGAACGCCGTCCTGGAGATCGACGCCGACAACCACGTCGCCGTGGTGCAGCCGGGCATCACGCTCGCCGACCTGGACGAGCGGACCGCCGCCACCGGGCTCGGCTACACCGTCTACCCGGGCGAGCTGAGCGCGACCGTCGGCGGCAACGTCGGGACGAACGCGGGCGGGATGCGCGCCGTCAAGTACGGGGTGACCCGGCACAACGTCGTGGGACTCCAGGCGGTCCTGCCGACCGGCGAGATCATCAGGACCGGCGGCAAGCTCGCCAAGATCTCGTCCGGGTACGACCTGACCCAGCTGATCATCGGCTCAGAAGGCAGCCTCGCCCTCGTCACCGAGGTCACCGTGAAGCTGCATCCCCGGATGCCGTACGGCGCGACCGTGCTGGCCCCGTTCACGAGCGTGGACGAGGTGCTGCGCAGCGTCGTCAAGGTCATCGGCAGCGGGCTGACTCCGCACATCCTCGAATACATCGACGACCGGACCCTGCGCGCGATCGGCGACCATCTGGACCTCGACCTCGGCATCCGCGACGCCGTCAGGGACTCGGCCGCCGCCTACCTGATGGTGGCGCTGGAGAGCCGCGACAAGGACCGCGTGCAGGCCGACGTCATGGAGCTCGGCGGCCTGCTGCTCGACGTGGGGGCGATGGACGCGTACGTGCTCGAAGGCACCGCCGCCGCCAAGCTCGTCGAGGCCCGCGAGAAGTCGTTCTGGACGGCCAAGGCGCTCGGCGTGGACGACATCATCGACGTCGTGGTGCCGCGCGCCGCGATGCCCGAGTTCCTGCGCAGGACCGAGGAGCTCGTGCGCTCGCGCGACGCCGTCGTGGCCGGGTGCGGCCATGCTGGGGACGGCAACGTGCACCTCGGCCTGTTCTGCCCGGACGAGGAGAAGCGAGGGCGGCTGCTGACCGAGATCTTCGCGCTGGGCATGGAGCTGGGCGGGGCGATCTCCGGCGAGCACGGCATCGGGCAGACCAGGTCCGGGTACTTCCTGGAGCTGGAGGACCCGGCGAAGATCGCGCTGATGCGCCGGATCAAGGCGAGCTTCGACCCCGCCGGCATCCTCAACCCGGGCATTCTCCCCGCCGTGGAGGTGTGAATGGGGACGAACGGCGCGCACGCGCTGATCCGTACGCTCACTGACGCCGGGGTGGAGGTCTGCTTCGCCAACCCGGGCACGTCGGAGATGCACTTCGTGGCCGCGCTGGACGGCGTTCCTGAAATGCGGGCGGTGCTGGGGCTGTTCGAAGGCGTCGTCACCGGCGCCGCGGACGGCTACGCCAGGATCGCGGGCAAGCCGGCCGCGACGCTGCTGCACCTGGGGCCCGGCCTCGGCAACGGGCTGGCCAACCTGCACAACGCACGCCGCGCGCACTCGCCGATCGTCAACGTGGTCGGCGACCACGCGACCTACCACAAGCAGTACGACGCCCCGCTCGAATCGGACATCGAGGCCGTCGCCGGCAGCCTCAACGGCTGGGTCCGCAGGTCGGAGCGGGCCGCTGAGGTCGGCGCCGACGCCGCCGCCGCGGTCGCCGCCGCCCAGGATCCGCCAGGCCAGATCGCCACGCTGATCCTGCCGGCCGACGCCTCATGGAGTGAGGGCGGCGTGATTGCCGCTCCCGTCGAGCCCAGAAAGCCCCGGCAGGTCGGCGCGGCCACCGTACGGCGGATCGCCGGCGTGCTGACCGGCGGCGAGCCGGCCGCCCTGCTCATCGGCGGCAGGGCCTGCCGCGCGGCCGGGCTGCGCGCGACGAGCCGGATCGCCGCCGCGACCGGGGCGAAGGCGCTCGCCGAGACGTTCCCCGCGCGCATGGAACGCGGCGCGGGACTGCCGGCCGTCGAGCGGCTCGCCTACCTCACCGAGTCGGCCGTCCAGCAACTCGCCGGGATCAGGCACCTGATCGTCGCCGGGGCCAAGCCGCCGGTGTCGTTCTTCGCCTACCCGGACCGGCCGAGCGACCTGGTCCCGGAGGGGGCCCAGGTGCACTTCCTGGCCGACGGCGGCGACGACGTGCCGCAGGCCTTGGAGGACCTGGCGGACCTGGTCGCGCCGGCCACCGAACCGGTGCTCCAGGAGGCGGCCAGGCCCGAGCTGTCGTCCGGGCCGCTGACCGGGCAGAACTGGGCCGACGTGATCGGCGCGCTGCTGCCCGAGCGCGCGATCGTAGCGGACGAGTCGAACACCTCGGGACTGTCGCTGCCGCGCGCCACCGCCGGCGCCCCACGGCACGACCTGCTGACGCTGACCGGCGGTGCGATCGGCTACGGCATGCCGGTCGCCACCGGCGCCGCCGTCGCCGCCCCCGACCGGCCGGTGATCAACCTCCAGGCCGACGGCAGCGCGCTCTACACGATCTCGGCGCTGTGGACCCAGGCCAGGGAGCACCTCGACGTCACCACGGTGCTGCTGAACAACCGCGCGTACGCGATCCTGCGCCTGGAACTGCTGCGCGTCGGCGTCGAGGGGCACGGCCCCAAGGCCGGTGACCTGCTCGACCTCTCCCGCCCCGACATCGACTTCGTCCGGATCGCCGAGGGGATGGGCGTGCCCGCGACCCGGGCGACGACCGCCGAGGAGCTGGCCGAGCAGTTCCGGCACGCGCTGGCCGAGCCCGGCCCCCACCTCATCGACGCGATCGTGCCGCCCCTGCTGTGAGGCCGGACGGACCCCTTCGACCCAGGAGAACGACAGAACATGACCTACCCGACGCGTGTCCGCCCGGTGGACTTCGCCGACCTCTCACCCAGGCAGCAGCAGGTCCGGATCAAGCTGGGCCCGTACGGCGAAGAGGGCGCCTCCGCGATGATGCGGACCTTCCTCCACTATCCCGAGTTCGCCCGCTCCATCGGCCGGATCGGCACCAGGGTCACGCTGACCGGTGACCTGCCGAGGCGCCTGTCCGTCCTGGCGTCGCTGCGTACGGCCTGGCTGTGCGGAGCCGAATACCTCTGGGCGCACCTGCGCGCGGAGGGCGGCGCGCTCGGGATCACCGGCCCCGAGCTCCGCGCGGTCGCCACCGGCGACCATGCCGTCCTGAACAGCATCGAGCGCCACGTCGTCGAAGCGATCGACGAGCTGCACGAGACGCACTACCTGAGCGAGGAGAAGTGGTACCGCGTGGGCCGGCTCGGCCCGAACGCGGTCATGGACCTCATGACGACCTACGGCTTCCTCGTCACACTCTCGGCCGCGGTCAACAGCATGGGCGTGCGGTTGGAGGACGGCCTCGACGGGTGGGACGTGCCCTGGGACGCGAGCGTCACGGCCGGCACGGGGCTGGCGGCTCCGCGCGAGGCGCCGAAGCGCGTCTTCGAGGCCGACTACGCGCTGCTGAGCCCCCAGCAGGTCGAGCAGACGAACCGGATGGGCCGGCGCGGCAAGCCGACCACCTCCAAGCTGCAGAAAGCCATGATCAACTACCCGGAGTTCCTCCGGTCGATGGCGCCGTTCGGCAAGCGCGCGATCGACGACACGTGCCTGCCGCCGCGGGTGTGGCAGCTCGCCTCCATGCGCACCGTCTGGCTGTGCGACAGCGAGTACCTGTGGTCGCAGCACCGCAAGGCGTGCCTGGCGCTGGGCGTGACCGACGAGGACCTGGCCGGCGTGGCCGAGGGCCCGCGCAGTGCGTCGCTGAAGGACTTCGACCGGGTGGTGGTCGGCGCCGTGGACGAGATGTACCACGGCAACCGCCTCTCGGACGCGAACTGGAAGGAGTTCGACCGGTTCGGCCCCGAGGGGATCACGGACCTGATGCTGGTCTACGGCCTCTACGTGCTGCAGTCCTGCGTGGCGCGCACGTTCGGGACGACCCTGGAGGACGGCGCGCTCGGCTACCTGCCCGAGCTCGACCGCTTCCGCGACGGACAGCAGCGGAGGAGCCGTGGCTGAGCTGCGATCACAGGACTGGTTCGGCGGCACGGGCGCGAAGGGGTTCACCCACAGGAGCTGGGTACGCAGCCGCGGCGTGCCGGCGGACCACTTCGACGGCCGCCCGGTCATCGGCATCTGCAACACCTGGTCCGACCTCACCTCGTGCAACTCGCACTTCCGCGAGCTGGCCCAGCACGTCCGCGAGGGCATCCTGGAGGCCGGCGGCGTCCCCATGGAGTTCCCCGTCATCTCGACGGGGGAGACGCTGACCCGTCCCACCGCCATGCTGCTGCGCAACCTGGCCAGCATGGACGTCGAGGAGACGCTGCGCGCCAATCCGCTCGACGGCGTCGTGCTGATGATGGGCTGCGACAAGACCACGCCCGGCCTGATGATGGGCGCCGCCAGCGTGAACCTGCCCACGATCGGGGTGTCGGCCGGGCCGATGCTCAACGGCAGCTTCCGCGGCCGGCCCTTCGGCATCAAGGACGCCTGGAACCTCGGCGCCGACCTGCGGGCAGGCCGCGCGACCAGCGCCGACGTGGAGGAGGCCGAATCCTGCCTCAACCGCACCGTCGGCGTCTGCAACGTGATGGGCACCGGCTCGACCATGGCGGCGATGGTGGAGGCGCTGGGCGTCGGCCTGCCCGACAACGCCACGATCCCCGCGGTGGACGCGCGCCGCCGGGTGCTCGCGCGGATGGCGGGCCGCCGCATCGTCGGCATGGTGCGCGAGAACCTCACCCTTGACCAGGTGCTGACCAGGCGGGCCTTCGAGAACGCGATCAAGGTGAACGCGGCGATCGGCGGCTCGACCAACGCCGTCATCCACCTGACCGCCATCGCCCGGCGCATGGAGGTCCCGCTGGACATCGAGGACTGGCACACGATCGGCCGCGACATCCCCACCCTGGTCAACATCCAGCCGTCCGGTGCGTACCTGATGCAGGACTTCCACGAGGCCGGCGGGTTGCCCGCGGTCATCAGGGAGCTGTGCGAGGGCGGGCTGCTCGACGGCGACGCCCTGACCGTGACCGGCAGGAGCCTCGCGGAGAACAACGCAGAGGCGGCGTGCCACAACCGCGAGGTCATCTTCCGGCTGGACGAGCCGTTCAAGGCCCATTCCGGGATCGCGGTGCTGCGCGGGAACCTCTGCCCCGACGGTGCGGTGATCAAGCCGTCCGCGGCGGAACCGCGCCTGCTCAAGCACCGGGGCAGGGCCGTCGTGTTCGAGAACCAGGACGATCTCAACGCCCGTATCGACGACCCCGCCCTCGACGTGGACGCGGACTGCGTCCTGGTGCTCAAGAACTGCGGGCCCAGGGGCTTTCCCGGCATGCCGGAGCTGGGGATGATCCCGATCCCGGCCAAGCTCCTGGCCCAGGGGGTCAAGGACATGGTCCGGATCTCCGACGCGCGCATGAGCGGCACCTCCTTCGGCGCCGTCGTCCTGCACATCTCGCCGGAGGCGGCGGCCGGCGGGCTGCTGGGCGTCGTCCGCGACGGCGACCTCATCGAGCTCGACGTCGCCGCCCGCCGGCTCGAACTCCTGGTCGCCGACGAGGAGCTGACGCGGCGACTCGGGGAACGGCCCGCGACCGAGCCGAAGGCGACCCGCGGCTACGCCAAGCTCTACGCCGACACCGTGAACCAGGCTCACGACGGCTGCGACCTGGACTTCCTGGTCGGCATGACCGGCAGCGACGTCCCACCCAACCAGCACTGATCAGCCGCAGCGGCATGAAAGGGAAACATTGAACGCGACCACGCCTGCCTGGGAACCGGTAAGGATCTACGTCCCCCAGGGCTCACTGGGTGTCGGGCTCTTCCCCGAGGAGATCGACCACGCGCTGAGCCACCGTCCCCACGCCATCGCCCTGGACGCCGGCTCGACCGACGCCGGCGCGGCCTACCTGGCCACGGGGATGTCCAAGAACGACCGGAGCTCGGTCAAGAAGGACCTCACGCTGCTGATGGGGGCCCAGCGGACGGCGGGCATCCCGCTGCTCATCGGCACCTCGGGCCAGGCCGGCGGCGATCTGAACGTCGACTGGACCCGCGACATCGTCACCGAGATCGCCCGCGAGCAGGGTTACACGCCGAAGATCGCGGTCCTCTACTCCGAGCAGGTCCCGGAGCTGATCAAGCGCAAGCTGGCGGAAGGCCGGATCGCCGCCCTCCCGCCGCTGGGCGACCTGGACGAGGCCACCATCGACGAATGCCTGCACATCGTCGCGTTGATGGGCCCCGAGCCCTACTTCGCGGCGCTGGAGGCGGGCGCCGACATCGTCATCGGCGGCCGGACCTCCGACCCGGCGGTGATCGGGGCGTTCGCGCTCTGGAAGGGCGCACCGGCCGGGCCGAGCTGGCACGCCGGCAAGATCGCCGAGTGCGGGGGCCAGGCCACGACCGCCCACACCGGGCAGCGTGGCGTGATCCTGTCCATCGACGCCGGCGGGTTCGAGGTCGAGCCGGTCGATCCGCAGTTCAGGGCGACGACCGAGGGCATCGCGGAACACCTTCTGTACGAGAACAAGAACCCGTGGCGGCTGACCGAGCCCGGCGGCGAACTCGACGTCACCGACTGCGCGTACATGCAGCTGACCGAGTCGAGGGTGCGGGTCACCGGATCGAAGTGGATCCCGCGCCCCTACACGCTCAAGCTGGAAGGCGCCTCGGGCGGCCTGTTCCAGAGCATCATGATCGTCGGCATCGCCGACCCCGACGTGCTCGCCGAGCCCATCGCGTTCCACGACATGATGCTGAAGAACCTGACCGCCCGCGCCATCTCCGCCACCGGCCTGAGCAGCGACGACTTCCACATCTCGCTGCGCATGTACGGCTACAACGGGGTCAGCGGGATGGAGCCGCCGCCCGGCTCGGTCCCGCTGGAGATCGGCATGATGTGCGTCATCACCGCCCAGACGCAGGAACTGGCCAGTCACATCGCCAAGGCGTGCAACCCGTACTTCTTCCACATGCCGCTCCGCCTGGGCATGGAGCTGCCCAGCTACGGCTGGCCGTTCACACCGGGCGACATCGACCGCGGACGGGTCTTCCAGTTCGTGCTGAACCACGTGGTCAGCGTGGACGACCCCCTGGAACTGGTCCGCATACACCTGCTCGACGACGCGAAAGTGAAGGTGGCAGCCGATGCCTAAGGTCCGTGACGTCTGTCATCTCGTCCGCTCGAAGGTGGCGGGCCCGTTCTGGGTCACCATCGACCTGATGTTCGACGGCCAGGAGAACTATGATCGTTATGCGCAGAGCCCCTCGCTGAACGCCGACGCCATCGCGGCGATCTATGGGGTCGAGCCCGGCACGATCTCTCACTACCCGATTCCGCAGATGAGGGTGCTGAAGATCTCCTACCCCAGGCGCACGCCTCAGGGCGGGGTCGAGGAGCGCGACCTGCACTCCGGGCAGCAGTACGCCTACCTCCTCGATGTCGAGCTCACATGACGGGCCGTCGACGACGGGGTGAGGGTGAGAGGGCATGAGTCAGGCGTTCGGTGACTACCAGCTGGAGATCTACTTCAACGCGCTGAACGGGCGCGTCTCCGACTTCCCGATGGACTACGCGACCCTGGAACGCCGGGCGGTCGCCGCGCTCGACCCGTCGCTGCTGTCGTACATCGCCGGCGGCGCGGGGGACGAGGCGACCCAGCGGCGCAATGTCGAGGCGTTCGCGCACTGGGGGGTCGTGCCCCGGATGCTGGTCGGCGCGGTCGAGCGGGACCTGTCGGTGACGGCCTGGGGGCATGCCTTCCCCACGCCGATCTTCATGGCGCCGGTCGGGGTGGCCGGCCTGGTGACCCCCGATCGGCACGGTGACGTCGCCATCGCCCAGGCGGCGGCCGCCACCGGCGTGCCGGCGATGTTCTCCACGCTCATGGAGGATCCGCTGGAGGAGGTCATCCCGCACGCCGGCGAGACCCCGAGCTTCTTCCAGCTCTACACGCCCAAGGACCGCGACCTCGCGGCCAGCCTGGTCGAGCGCGCGGCCCGGGCCGGCTACAGCGGGATCACCGTGACCCTCGACACGTGGCTGCCCGGCTGGCGGCCGAGGGACCTGGCGTCGGGCAACTTCCCGCAGCTGCGCGGGCACGTGCTGAAGAACTACACCAGCGATCCGGTCTTCCGCCGGCTCGCCGGCTCCGAGGATCCGCAGGCGATCGTCCGCACCTGGGCGGGGCTCTTCGGCAACCCGCTGACCTGGGCCGACCTCGAATGGCTGCGCTCACTGACCGATCTGCCGCTCATCCTCAAGGGCATCGCGCACCCGGACGACGCCCGCCGCGCCGTGGACGCGGGCGTGGACGGCGTCTACTGCTCCAACCACGGCGGCCGCCAGGCCAACGGCGGCCTCAGCGCCCTGGAGCTGCTGCCGGCGGTCGTCGCGGCCTGCGACGGCCGGGTGCCGGTGCTGTTCGACTCCGGCGTGCGCAGCGGCAGCGACGTGGTCAAGGCGCTCGGCCTGGGCGCCACCATGGTCGGCATCGGCCGCCCCTACGTGTACGGGCTCGCGCTCGGGGGCGTGCCCGGGCTGATCCATCTGCTCCGGATGTTCCTGGCCGAGGCGGATCTGCTGATGGCCGTGAACGGCTACCCGGACGTGGCCGCCGTACGGGCGAACATCCAGCGCACTCTGGACGGGCCGGGATGACGGCCGCTGACGTCGCCCTGGTCACGGGGGCGAACAAGGGGCTGGGCCGGGAGATCGCCCGGCAGCTCGCCGGCCTCGGCATGCGGGTGTATCTCGGCGCCAGGGACGAGACCCGCGGCAGGCAGGCGGCAGGCGAGCTGGCCGCCGCCGGCGGCGACGTGCGCTTCGTCCGGCTCGACGTCACCGACGCCGGCTCGGTCGCGGACGCGGTCGCCGTGATCGAGGCCGAGTCCGGCCGTCTCGACGTCCTGGTCAACAACGCGGGCATCTCCAGCGAGATCGGCACCGCGGTCCCCGACATCACCGCCGACCAGATGCGCGCGACCTACGAGGTGAACGTCTTCGGCGTCGTCACCGTGACCTCGGCCTGCGTCCCGCTGCTGCGCAGGTCGGCGAACGGGCGGATCGTCAACGTGTCCAGCCGCCTGGGGTCGCTGACCGCGCTGAGCGCCCCTGACAGCCGCCAGCGCAAGCTCGGGGCGCTCACCTACAGCTCCTCCAAGGCCGCGCTGAACGTGCTCACGCTCCTGTACGCCGAGGCGCTGCGAGCCGACGGCATCCAGGTCAACTCCGTCACGCCGGGGCGGGTGCCGACCGACATCAACGCCGCCACCGACCGGCGCGGTGACCGCACCCTGGCCGAGGGCGCGGCGGCCCCCGTCCACCTGGCCACGCTCGCGCCCGGGACCATGACGGGGGCGTTCCGCGGCGCGGCGATCGACGAGTCACCGGGCTGGTGACCCCAGCCTCGCGGGGTCAGCCGTCCAGCTCGTCGGCGACGCGGACGATGCCGTACCGGTAGGCGTACCGCACGGCGTGCACCCGGTCGCGCAGCTTGAGCTTGGTGAGGATCCGTGAGACGTGCGTCTTGACGGTCTCGTCGCCGATGTAGAGGGTCGTCGCGATCTCCTGGTTGGTGAACCCCTCGGCGAGCAGCAGGAACACCTCGTGTTCCCGGGCGGTCAGCCGGGCGATGCCCGGCGGCAGCGTCTGGGCCTGCCGCTCGGCCGGGGCGATGGCGTCGGCGATGCGCGGCGTGAGCCGCCGGACCACGGACGGGTCGACGTAGGAGTCGCCGCGCGCCGCCGCCTTGACCGCGGCGATCAGCTCCTCGGCGGGCAGGCTCTTGAGCACGAAGCCCTGCACCCCAGCGGTCAGCGCACGATGGAGGTATTCGTCGCTGTCGTACGTGGTCAGCATGAGGATCCGGACGCTGGTCAGCCCCGACGCCTTGATCTCGGCCGCCGCCGCGAGGCCGTCGAGCCTGGGCATGCGCACGTCGAGGATCGCCAGGTCGGGCCGGAGCCGGAGCGTCTCCGTGACCGCGGCGCGCCCGTCGGCGACCTCGGCCACGCACTCCAGGTCCGGCTGGGTGCTGAGGATGGCGCGCAGCCCGGAGCGGAAGGCCGCGTGGTCGTCGGCGATGAGGATGCGGGATATCACGGTGTCTCTCCTGGCGATGGCGCGTCAAAGCGTACGCTCACCCTGGTCTCCCAGGTCTTTCCCGCGGCGTCGGGCCCGTGGGTGACGGTGCCGCCGAACAGGGCGACCCGGCTTCTGATGCCCACGAGCCCGCGCCCGGTCGAGGGCCGCTCAGCCCGCTGCGGGCAGGTGCCGATGCCGTTGCGCACGCCCAGCTCCACCCGCTCCCCGGCGAACTCCAGATCGACGTCCACGGTGCCGCCGTTCCCGTAACGCAGGGCGTTGGTCAGCATCTCCTGGGCGATCCGGTACAGCGCGATGTCCACCGAGCCCGGCAGCCGGCGCGGCGGGCCGGCCACCTGGAACCGGATGCCGAGGCCCGAGCGCCGGACGCCGTCGAGCAGCCCGTTCAGGTTGCCGAGGCCGAGCTGGCCGGCCGAGCCCGGGGTCCTGTGCAGGACGTCGAGCACCCGGCGCAGGTCGAGCATGGCCGACCGGCTGGACGCCTCGACGGCCGTGAGCGAGTCGATGATGTCCGGATCGGCGCACTCGGGCCGCGCGGCCAGCTTGAGCCGGGCCGCGCCCGTGTGCACGCCGATCGCGCTCACGTGGTGGGAGATGACGTCGTGCAGGTCACGGGCGATCGACGTGCGCAGCCGCTCCGCGGCCCGTTCCATCTTGGCGGTGGCGTCGCGTACCTCCATCTCGCGGTTGTGGTGCAGCTCGGCGATGTAGCCGCGGCGCGCGGAGGTGTAGCGGCCGACCAGCCAGGGGATGAACGCGTCCTTCATGATCCCGGTGACGGCCGACAGCGGATCGCCTGGGCCGGCCACCGACTCCGCGACCGCCATCCCGGCCGCCAGCACGACGGCGGCGGCGATGCTCGACCGGTCACGCAGCCAGGCGCCGGTGCGGTACGCGGCGATCACGCCGCCGATGAGGTCCCAGTCCGCGCCGGGGGTCGCCTGGAGCAGCAGCGCCAGGCCGATGGCGGCGGCCGCGTGCGCGACGGCCACGTGCCCTGAGTACCGGGGCGGCAGCGCGAGCGCGGCGTCCACGCACACGATGGCGACCAGCCCGCCGATCCTGGGCGCGGCGGGCAGAGCGGGCGTCGCCACCACGTACAACGCGACGTCGACCAGGAGGCAGGCCAGGGCGATGAGCCGAGCCTGCCGGGCGAGCGACTGCATCACACCGTGCACTTCCCTCCGTCGCGCGGACCAGTGCGCTACGGGCGTACCGGCATCCTCCACATCGGCCATCTGAACCATCTATCACTGACCCGCCCTCGGATGAATCCCCCGATCAGGGGGCATGCCTCCCCGAATGGTGTGACGCTCGCCACGCGCCCGGGTCTGTACGTTTGCGGCAATCCGGTCTCGTGATGGAGGGCCCGTGCCGTCGTACAACCTGTCCTCGCTGCTCGAATCGAGCGCGGCCAAGCACCCGGACCGTGCCGCGATCGTGCTCGGCGCGACCCGCCTGACCTACGCCCAGGTGGACGCCGCCGCCAACCAGGTCGCCGGCCTGCTGGTCTCGCGCGGCGTGCGGCCCGGCGACAAGGTCGCCCTGATGATCCCCAACCTGCCGTACTTCACCATCGTCTACAACGGCATCCTCAAGGCCGGCGCCACCGTCGTGCCGCTCAACGTGCTGCTCAAGGGCCGCGAGGTCGCCTACCACCTCGCCGACTCCGACGCGGTCGCGCTGTTCGCCTTCGAGGGCAGCCCCGAGCTGCCCATCGGCCGGGAGGCGTACGCGGGCTTCCAGGCCGCCGGGAGCGTCAGGGACTTCTTCGTGGTCACCGCCGACCCGGCCGCGCCCAGCCCGATCGAGGGCGCCGAGACGTTCGGCGCCGCCGTCGCCGGGCGGCCGGCCACGTTCGCCACGGTCGCCACCGACGAGGACGACACCGCCGTCATCCTCTACGGCCTGTCGGAGACCTCGCCGGTGGCCGCCTTCAAGCCGCGCGGCGCCCCCGCCAGGGCCGGCTCCATCGGCACGGCGATCCCGGGCGTCGAGCTCACCCTGCTCAAGCCGTCGAGCTGGGAGGAGATCGACTGGACGCCCGACGCGGTCGGCGAGATCGCGATCAGGGGCCACAACGTGTTCAAGGGCTACTACGGCCGCCCCGAGGACACCGCCGAGGTGCTCACCGGGGAGGGCTGGTTCCGCACCGGCGACCTGGCCAGGCGCGACGAGGACGGCTGGTACTCCATCGTCGACCGGGCCAAGGAGATGATCATCCGCGGCGGCTTCAACGTCTACCCGTGCGAGGTCGAGGAGGTCCTGCTCACTCATCCGGCGATCTCGCTGGCCGCCGTCATCGGCGTCTCTGACGAGTCCCACGGCGAGGAGATCAAGGCCGTGGTCGTGCTCAAGCCGGGGGAGAGCGCCACGCCGGACGCCCCGGTCGCCGGGTCGGCGGCCGAGGCGTCGGCGGGTCAGCGGGTCGGTGGGTCAGCGGGTCAGAACTTGAGCCACCAGCTCCTGAGGGTTCCGACGTCGCCGGCGGTGACGTCCTTGACCCGTAACTTCCAGGTGCCGTTGGCCGGGAACTGTCTCGCGTCCACCCAGAAGGTCTTCGAGATCCCGTCCCCGTCGTCCGTGGGATCCGGCAGCAGCAGCTTGGAGACGGAGCCGTTCGGGGCGACCAGGTCGATCTGCAGGTCGCCGCACCAGGTGTGATCGATGTCGACGCCGATCGTCACGTCGTCGTAGGCGTTGCCGGGGAACCATCCGGTGACCGTGATGGGCGCCTCCACGACGCCGCTGTCGGGGATGGCGTACTCGTTGGTGTTCTCGTAGAAGGGGACGTCCATGGACCAGGAGCTGATGGTGCCGGTGTCGCCCTTGTAGGCGTCGGTGGCGCGCAGTTTCCACGTCCCGTTCACCGTCGTCAGCTTGCTGGCGTTCACCCGGTAGACCTCCGACAGGGACGTGGCGTCACTGGGGGAGGGGTTCTGCAGGTTGTAGATCGTGCCGTTCGGGGCGACCAGCTCGATCTTCAGGTCGCCCACCCAGGTGTGCACGACGTACACCCAGATGTGCAGGTACACGGGTCCCGAGCCCTTGATGCCGCTCACCGGGAGCGGCGAGTCCACCTTGCCGGGGTCCGGGATCTTGTACTTGTTGGAGTTGATGAAGAAGCGCGACCACTGGCCCTCGGGGTCCTCCGGGTCGGGCTCCTCGGGGGTGCTGCCGAGGGCGGCGGCGTCCAACTGGAGCCGGGGGGTGACGGCGGAGCCGTTCGTGATGGGCCGGCCCGTGCTCTTCATCAGCGTGAGGAGCTCGTCGACGCTCTTGGCCGGAAACTTCTGGCGCAGTACGGCGAACGCCCCGGTGACGTGCGGGGCGGCCATGGAGGTGCCGTTCATGCTCGCCCACTTGGCGCCGGGCACTGAGGAGACGATCCCGGTGCCGGGCGCCATCAGGTCGAGCAGCGCGCCGCGGTTGCTGAAGGTGGAGACGCCGTCCTCGTCGGTGGTGCTGCCCACGGTGATGGCGGAGGAGACGCAGGCGGGAGCGGCGACGGCGTCGTTGTAGCCGTCGTTCCCTGCGGCGATCACCGTGGCCACGCCCTCGGCCAGCAGGTCCTCGATGACAGGACCGCGCAGGTCGGTCTCCCCGCAGTCCGCGGTGTAGCGGCCGGAGCCGAGGCTCAGGTTGGCGGCCACGAGCGGGACGCCGGACTCCTTGAGCTCCAGGACCTTCTCCAGCCCCGAGAGCTGGGCGCTGGTGAAGCTGAGCACGCACGGCGAGGCGCCCGTGCCGCAGAACTCGTCGGTGCCGAACTTGCTGAACACCTGGATCGCGACCACGTTCGCGCCGGGGGCCACGCCGGCCGGCGGTGCTCCGCTGACGTTCGCGCCGTTCCCGGCGGCGATGCCCGCCACGTGCGTGCCGTGGGCGCAGTTGAGCGGGGCGACCGAGCAGGGGCCCTGGTCGGTGTCGGCCGCTCCGGTGCCCTCCTGCTCGTCCTCGCCGCTGGGGCACAGGCTGGAGGCGCCGTACTCGGCGTCGGACGGCGAGAAACAGGCCTCGGCCACGACCCGGCCGGTCAGGAAAGGGTGGGTGCGGGCCACCCCGGTGTCCAGCACCGCGACCGCGGTGCCGGCGCCGGTCAGGCCCTCGGCCCTGGTCTTGTCACCGCCGATCAGGGGGACGCTCTGAGCGAGCACCGGGGGGACGGGGACGTCCTCGGTGACGCTCACCACGCCGGTCTGCAACTGCAGCCGGTTCAGACCGGCCGCGTCCACCCGCAGGGTGACCACCGGATAGCGGGAGAACGTGCGCAGCGGCGTGCCGGCGGCGGTCGCGGCGGGAAGGTCGCTCCGGGACTTGGTGACCACGTTGACGCGGATCTTGCGGCCGTCGTCCGTCTTCGCGGGCAGGGCGGGATCGATGACCGGACGCTCCGCGTTCGAGGTGACGGTGCGGGCGGGTTTCGGCGGCAGGGTCGCCGGCGCCGGATTCGGGGCCGGGCTGACCGGCGCCGGGCTCGGCGCCGCGGTCGCCGGCGCCACCTGAGCGCCCAGGAGTGTCGTGACAGCTAACGCCAAAACGAGGGGCAGCGATCTTTTCATGGCAGGGAGTCGCCTCTTCCAGCGAGATCTGTGGCGCTGAGTGGTTCGTGGGTGGCGGGCCGGCGGCCGCCCGGGAGCGGGGCCACCGGTGCCCCGTTCGCGGTTCGTGGCGCGACCGGATGGCGGCCGATGCCGCCATCCGGTCGGAGGAGGGCCACCGAGCAGGTCAGAGGTGGCGGGTCAGGGGGATCACGGGTTGCCGAACTTTTTGACGAACTTGTGGTAGACGACCGCCCATGCCCGGCAGTCGGGGCGTACCAGGATGAAGTAGCCGCCACACACCTTGTCGCGCAGGGTGATGTAGAAGCGGTTGTCCACGTCGAGCTTCTTCGAGCGTGTGTTGTCGAGGTAGTACTTGTACTTCTTCTTCTTGTTGGCCATCAGGCCGTAGCCGTAGTCGTGGGAGTCACAGGCCGGGCGGAAGTCGAAGTTGTGCGGCTTGTCGGGCGACTTCGTGCAGTGGTCGTAGGTGATGCCCCTGACCTTGAAGCCGTTGGCGGTGCGCTTCCAGGCCGGCTTGCGGAACTTGCCGCCGTGGTAGGCCCAGGCCGAGCAGCCCTTGGTCGTGTACCACATCCATTCCTTGGCCGTGTTGCACTTGCGCGGGTAGGACTGCGGCGGGTCCACGCCGTCCGGCAGGAAGTCGCTGGCCGGCGGCTCGGTCGCGTCGGGGTCGTCGAGCCCGGCCGCGCCCTCGGTCTCCCCGCCGTTCTCCGGCATGTCGGGGTCGGTGGCGGTCACTGTGGGAGCGGCGGCCCCGGCCGGGAAGGTGAGCTGCCAGCCGCCGTTGCTGGAGGACTGGATCGTCGACAGGCGGCCCGTCGGGTCGTAGTCGTAGGCCGCCTGGACGGTGCCCTCGCTCGGGTCGGCCATGCCGCGCAGCAGGCCGTTCGGGTCGTAGGCGTAGGTGGCCTCGGTCAGGGGCGCCTCGGTCCCGTACGCCACCGAGATCGACTTGAGCCGGCCGGCGAAGTCGCCGAAGGTGTCGCCCGCCGCCGTGGTGGCCGTGGCGTAGGTGAACCTGGTGACGGTGTCGGGGGTGCCGGCGCCGGCCGGCTCCCCGACGGTGCTGACGCGGCCCTGGGCGTCGTACGTGATCGTGGACGAGCCGAAGGCGGCGGTGCCCACGCTGGTCACCCGCCAGGGGTCGGCGCTCGGCGCGCCGGCCGGCCGGGACCAGGTGTACTTGAGCTGGAGAGCTCCCTGGCCGATGGGGGCGCCGGCGGCGTCGGCGAAGGCGTCGTCGTCCGCCTCGACGGGGCCGGGGTCCGTCTTCAGCGTCTCGGTCGTCGTGGTGCGCATGACGCCGAGGTTCGCGTCCCACTTGGTGAGCTGCGTGATCGTGGATCCGTTGGCGGCCTCGTAGGTACGGATGCTGCCCCCGTCCGGGCTTGAGACGTCGCTCGCCAGCGGATACTGGGTCTGCGTCCCCTCCTCCAGATCGGTGACGACGATCAGGCCGTTCTGGACCTCCAGCTTGCGGTTGATCGCCCCGCCGGCGAACTCGGCCTGCCAGCCTGGACCGAACACGCCCAGCTCGGGCCGGGTGGCCGGGGCCGACTGCGGCCGGGCCAGATCGCCGCCGGTCAGCGCCACGCCGTGCTTGCGGCTGACCGAGCCCGCCGAGACGTCCAGCTCGGTGAGCTTGAAGGTCTTCGTGTCGGCGGAGTACAGGCCGGGACCGATCTCCTGGACGTCGGCCAGCGGCGGCTCGTCCAGCGCGGCGGCGGCGACGGACGGTGAGACGGAGAAGGGGACGAGCATCGCCGCGAGGGCGACGGGCAGTGCTAATCGGCGCACGTGGTTCCTCCTGTTTACGGAGAGTGGTTGTCGAACCCGGACCATCCGATTCGGAGGATGAGAGCCCGTCATGACGCCCGGCTGACGGCAGGCTGACGTTCCGGCGTGCCACGCCCGGGGCCGGCCGCCTCCCGCCGCCGTGTACCCGATCCGGCCGGTCGCAGGAAACCCCTGGCCGGGGGCCTGATCCGGCCGGCTCGCCGGCGGCGGCCGGCGCCACATTCGCGCCACATCGCCCGGCCCGCGTCACCTCTCCGCCCGCGGGGCGGGACGGCGCGCGGGGAGGGTACGTCAGCGGTGTTCGATCCGCGCCTCTTCTCACGGATCTTGATCGAGCTGATAATGATCGCGACGATTCCCGTGCGAACGGAGAGTGTCGTGGAGTTTCGATTACTCGGCCCCCTCCAGGTCGCCGACGGTGACGGATGGGCCACGATCCGCGCACCTCAGCAGCGTGCCGTGCTGGCCGTGCTGCTGCTCGCGGGCGGCCGGATGGTCTCGATCGACCGGCTCATCGACGAGCTCTGGGGCGAACGCCCGCCCGCCTCCGCGCACAACACGATCCACGCGTACGTGATGCGCCTGCGGCGGGTCCTGGGCGACGGGCTCGGGCGCCGCCTGCTCACCCGGCCGCCCGGATACCAGTTGCAGGCCGAGGCGCAGGCGCTGGACAGCGGCGTCTTCGACCGGCTGCTCATGGAAGGACAGCTCGACGCCGCCGCCGGCCGGTGGCAGTCGGCCTCCGACCGGCTGTCGCAGGGCCTGGCCCTCTGGTACGGCTCAGGCGCGCTGGCCGATGTGGCCTCGACCCCGGTGGTCGAGATGGAGCGGGCCCGGCTGGAACGGGGTCGGCTCACCGCCCTGGAGCTCGGCATCGACGCCGACCTTGAGCTGGGCCGGCCGGCCGACGTGCTGCCGAGGCTGGAACGGCTCACCACCGAGCATCCGCTCAGGGAGAGCCTGCGCCGTCAGCAGATGCTGGCGCTGTACCGGTGCGGGCGGCGTACCGAGGCCCTGGAGGTCTACCGCGAGACCCGCCGCCTGTTCGTGGACGAGCTGGGCATCGAGCCGGGGGCGGAGCTGCGGGACCTGGAGCGCGCCATCCTGCGGGACGAGCGGCCCGTGCGCGGCGCCGTTGCCGCCGGCCTGGCGCGCGGCGGAGGTTCCGCCGCTCCGGGCCGGGCCGCCCGCGCGCGGCCGGCCGGGACCAGGCCGCCGTGCATGCTGCCGCCCGACATCGCCGACTTCTCCGGCCGCGAGGAGCAGGTGCGCCTGCTCGTGAGGCAGCTCACCAGCGGCGACGGGGCGACCGCGCCGGCCGCGACGGCGCTGTGCGGCCACGGCGGCGTCGGCAAGACGACGCTCGCCGTGCACGTCGCGCACCAGCTCCGCACCCACTTCCCCGACGGTCAGCTCTACGTCGACCTGCACGGCGCCGAGCGGCATCCGGCCGAACCCGGCGAGGTGCTGGCCCGCTTCCTCACGGCGCTGGGCGACGACGGCAGGGCGCTCCCCACGAGCACGGAGGAGCGCGCGGAACGCTATCGGGGGCTGATGGCCCATTCCCGGCTGCTGGTCGTGCTGGACAACGCGGCGAGCGAACGGCAGCTCCGTCCGCTGCTGCCCGGCGGCCCCGGCTGCGCCGTGATCGTCACCTCCAGGAGACGGCTCGGCTGGCTGGGCACCCAGCCGCTGCACCTGGACGTCCTCGACCCGGACGCGGCCCGGCACCTGCTGACCAGGATCGTCGGCGAGGAGCGCCCGGCCGGCGCACCCGAGGTGGCCGAGACGATCGTGCGGCTGTGCGGCTACCTGCCGCTGGCCATCCGGGTGGCGGGCGGACGGCTGGCCGCCCGCCCGCACTGGCCGCTGGAGCGGATGGCCACCCGGCTGATGGACGAACGGCAGCGGCTGGACGAGCTCTCCGAGGGCGACCTGGCGGTCCGGGCCAGCCTGGAGCTCAGCTACGCCGGGCTGGAACCGGGGAGCCGGCTCTTCTTCCGCTCGCTGGGCCTGCTCGACGTGCCCGACTTCGCCGCCTGGCTGCCCGCCGCGATGCTCGACGTCTCCGTCGAACAGGCGGAGAGCCACCTGGACTCCCTCCTCGACGCCCAGCTGCTCACCTGGTCCGGCACCGACGGGCTGGGCCAGAACCGCTACCGCCTGCACGACCTCGTCCGCCTGTACGCCCGCGAGCGCGCCGAGCACGAGGACCCGCCAGAGACGCACGCCCGGCTGCGCACCCGCGCGCTCGGCGCCTGGCTCTCCCTCGCCGAAAGCGCCGACCGGCTGCTCGCCGAACGCGTCGCCGCCGACATCCGCGGCTCGGCCCCCCGATGGCCGGCCGACCCGGCCATCGTCCGCGCCACCCAGGCCAACCCCACGGCGTGGTTCGACAGCGAGCGCGCCTGCCTGCCCGCGCTCATCGCCCAGGCGGGCGCGGCCGGGCTGGACGACGACACCGCATGGGAGCTCGCCGCCACCGCGATCAACTACTTCGCCGTACGCGGCTTCTACCACGACTGGCTGCGCACCCACGAGCTGGCCCGCCAGGCGTGCGTCCGGGCGGGCAACCGGCGCGGCGAGGCCGTCATGCTGCGCAACCTGGGCTTCCTGCGGATGATCGGGTTCAGAGCCCCGTCGGGGGTCATCCTGGTCGGGGCGGAGTCCGCGCTGGAGACGTTCCGCCGGACCGGCGACCGGCACGCGAAGATCGACGCCCTGTTCCTGTGCGGGTTCGGGCTGCGTCACAAGGGCAACTTCGACCAGGCGCTCGAACTCGTCACCGAGACCATGATGGAGGCGAGGTCGGCCGGATACGCCCTGGGCCTCGGGCGCCTGTGGTACCTGCGGGCGATCATGGCGCGCGAGCAGGGACACGACGTCAACGCCGCCCGCTACGCCGAGCTCAGCTTCCAGCTCGCCGAGCGCAGCGGCGCCATCCACGACCGGGTGCTCGCCCTGTGGGAGCTGGCCGCCACGCCCGGCAGGGACGTCGCGGCGCGGCAGACGTGGGGCCGGCTCCAGGAGCACATCGACGTGTGCCGTGGCCGGGGTGAGCGGGTGCTGGAGGCGTACCTGCTGCTCGCCGCGGGTGATCTCGGCCGGGTGCTGCGGCAGCCGGACGCGCGCGACCTCGTCGAACGCGCGCTGAAGGTCTTCGACGAGTACGTCGTCCCGCTCGGCCAGAGCGTCGGCCTGCGGCTGCTCGGCGAGCTCGACCACGCCGCGGGAGAGCACGAGGCCGCCTGCCGTCACCTGCTGGACGCGGTCGGGATCAGCCGCCAGACCGGCAACACGTACGAGCAGGCTCTCGCGCTCAAGGCCCTGGGCGCCGCGCGGCACGCCAGGGGGGACCACGACGCGGCGAGGCGGGCCAGGCGGCAGGCGCTGGCGCTGTTCCGGCAGCTCGGCAACCTGCGCGAGGCCGACGCGCTCACCGCCCTGGACGCGATGGCCCCCGTACGGAACGGATAGTTCCCGTGCCGCCGCTGCCTCAGCGGCAGGGAGGGTCGTACGGGAGGTCGGCTCCGACGTGGTCGCGCCAGTCCTGCGGGGTGAGCCGGGTGAGGGCGCAGACGCGGCGGGCGGCCCGCTCCTCGTCGAGGTGCCACAGCGACACCAGGTAGTGGTTGCCGCCGCCGGCCAACCTGGTGCCGTCGGGGCTGAACGCCACCGACATGACGTTGTCGGTGTGCGCGGTGAGCGGGCCGCCGCGCACGGCGGGGCGCGCCGGATCGCGTACGTCGTACAGACGGAGCGAGCCGTCGGCGCCCGCGCTGGCCAGCGTCCGGCCGTCGGGGCTGAAGGTCACCGAGAAGACCGCGCCGGTGTGCCCGGTGAGGCGGCGGCTCGCCGGGCGGCCGGTGAGGTCCCACAGCCGCACCTGCCGGTCCTCGCCCGCGCTGGCCAGGGTGCGGCCGTCGGGGCTGAACGCGACCGCGCGGACGCTTCCGGTGTGGCCGGTCACCAGCCGGTCGCGCTCGGCGGGACGGCCGGGGTCACGCACGTCCCACAGCCGTACCGACTTGTCGTGAGTGGCGGCGGCCAGGGTCGTGCCGTCGTGGCTGAACGCCAGCCCGTGGACGAACCCGGAGTATCCCGGCAACGGACGGCTGGGCAGCGGACGGCCGCGGAGCGTAGGACGGTTCGGATCGGTGACGTCCCACATTCTCACCACACCGGCCGCGTCTCCGCTCGCCAGAGTGCGGCCGTCGGGGCTGAAGGCCACCGCGTGCACGGCGCCGGCGTGGCCGCGCAGCGGCGGGCCGCGGGAGGTGGGGCGGCCGGTCACGTCCCACAGTCTCACGGCGCGGTCGGCGGCGGCACTGGCCAGGGTGCGGCCGTCGGGGCTGAACGCGACCGCGTAGACGTAACCGGTGTGACTCGCGCTGCCGCGAGGGCGCAGCCGGTCGGTGACGTCCCACAGTCGCACCTTGCTGTCGCCGCCGCCGCTGGCCAGGACGCGGCCGTCCGGGCTGAAGGCCGTCGTGGTGACGCCGCCCGCGTGCGCGGAGCGCTGGCCGGCCGGCAGGTGCCACAGGCGGATGATGTCATCGTCGCCGCCGCTGGCCAGGACCGTGCCGTCGGGGCTGAACGCCAGGCCCCAGACGTTGTCCCGGTGCCCGGTGAGCGGGCGCCCGCGCGGGACGGGCCAGAAGGGCGAGGTCAGGTCCCACATCCGGATCGTCTGGTCGTCGCCGCTGCTGGCGAGGGTGACGCCGTCGGGGCTGAAGGCCAGTGCGCGGACGGTGTTGGTGTGGCCTGGGACGGGGTTGGCGCGCGGCTCGATCCGGCCGGGCACGGTCACGTCCCACACTCTGATGGCCCGGTCGGTGCCGCTGCTGACCAGGAGCTTCCCGTCCGGGCTGAACGCCAGTGCGTTGACAGGCACGCCGCCGGAGCCGATCCGCCGCTGGACGCGCGGGGTAGGCCCGTCCTTGGCGGACATGTCCCACAATCTCACCACACCGTCCGCGTCCGAGCTGGCCATGGTGCGACCGTCCGGGCTGAAGACGACCGCGTGGACGGCGGAGTCGTGGTGCTTGAGCCTGCGCCCGGGACGTTCGGGGTGGGTGGCGTCCCAGGTCCACATCGTGCCCGCGTTCCCGGCCGCGGCCAGCGTCCTGCCGTCCGGGCTGAACGCCACGTGGTTGACGTCCTCGGCCGAGCCGGTCGCCAGGATGCCCTTCGGGCCCGGCCTGGCGGGGTCGGTCACGTCCCACAGCCGGACCTCGCCGGCGCTGCCCGCGCTCGCCACCGTCGTGCCCGCGCGGCCGATCGCCAGCGCGTAGACGGGCCCCGCGTGCCCGGTGAGAGTCCTGCCCTGGCCCCGGGCCACGTCCCAGAGGCGTAGCCTGCCGTCGCCGCCGGCGCTGACCAGGGTGCGGCCGTCCGGGGTGAACTCCACCTGGTTGACGTCGCCGCGGTGTCCCGTGAGCTGCGCGGGCAGCGGGACGTGCTGGGTGGTGAGCAGGCGCGTGTAGGTCTCGCCTGGCGGCTGATCGGGCGGGCGCCTGCGGTGGGCGAGCAGCGCCAGTTGAGCCGACAGCGCTATGTCGGTGCCGGCGGTCCGGTCGGACTCGGCCAGGATGCGGTGGAAGAGCGCGGTGTCGCGCTGGCGTACCGCCTCGCTCCGCTGCACGGAGGCGAAGACGGCGGCGGCGCCGGCGAGCACGGTCAGCACGGTCAGCACGGCCGTGACGCCGGTACGCAGCCGCCGCCCCCGCCGCCACGCCCGCACCGACGCGCCCAGAAACTCTTGCCCAGCCGGACTCAGCCCACCGCCCTCACCCGCCTTCCCAGGGTGGTCGGCCCTGGTGCGGTCCCGAGCGTTCCGCCTGGCCCGGTCGTCGTGAACGCCGTGCTCGGCGGCCCATGCGCGGGCGGCTTCGAGGCGGCTGCCTCGGTACAGCAGGGAAGCGTCGTGGCGGGAGCGCGTCCAGGCGGCGGCCGTGTCCTCCAGGTCCTGGCGGAGCAGGCCGCCGGCGCGGTCGGCGTCCAGCCAGCCGCGCAGCCGCGGCCATTCGCGCAGCAGCGCCTCGTGCGTGATGTGGATCGTGCCCGCGTCCTGGGTGATCAGCCGGGCGTCGGTGAAGGCCGTCAGCGCGGCCACGGCCGCTTCGCCCGCCACGTCGTCCCTGGACAGCGGGCGGCGGGTGTCCTCGCCGTGGTCGCCGAGCTTGACCAGGCGCAGGAACAGCGGCCGCACCGCCTGCCGGGCGCCGGGGTCCAGCGCCGTGTGCACGAGTTCGGCACTCTTGGCGATGGCCTGGTGGATGGTGCCGGTGTCGCGGTAACCCTGGGCGGTCAGGGACGAGCCGTGCCGCTGCTGCCAGGTGGCCCGCAGCGCGTGCGCGAGCAGCGGCAGCCGCCCGGCCTCGTAACCCTCGCCCGCGCCGCCGTAACGAACGCCGCCGTAACGAACGCCGCCGTCACTGACGCCGCCGTCGCGAATGCCGCCGTCACGACCGCGGTCGTCGCGGACGCCGAGGTCGCGTAGCAGCAGCTCGGTCAGGCCCGGCTCGACCTCCAGCCCGGCCTCCTGCGCCGGATAGAGGATCGCCTCGCGTACCTGCTCCTCGCTCATGGCCCCGACCAGGAGCTGCCGATCCTGCAACGCTCGCCGCAACGCCGCGTACCCGGCGCAGGCCGGATAGAAGTCGGCCCGCAGCCCCGCCACCACCAGCGCCTGCCCCGGCCCGGCCAGGCGGTCCAGCGCCTCGATGAAGGCCGCCCGCCGCGACTGCGCGCCGCACAGCGTGAAGACCTCCTCGAACTGGTCGACGATCAGCACCGTCCGCCCTGGCAGGCCGGTCGCGCGCAACAGGCGCGCGCCGCTTCCCGGATCGGTGGCCAGCGCCTCGGCCACCTCATCGGCCTGTCCGCCGGTACGCAGGCAGATCGCCGCGGCCAGCGCCCGCAACGGATCGGGCCCGGGCATCAGGGTCAGCACGGCCCACGCCGCCGACCCGGGCAACGCCCCCGCCTGCAGCCGGGGCACCAGCCCGGCCCGCAGCAACGACGACTTACCCGCGCCGGAAGGAGCCACCACCAGCTGCGGCCCGCCCCGCTCCAGCCGTCCGTCGAGCCGGTCGATCAGCTCCGCGACCACCTCGTCCCGCCCGAAGAACCACCGGGCCTGATCCGGCCCGAACGCGGCCAGCCCCGGGTATGGGCACTCGTCCCCGGCGGCCTCGCCCCGCCGCCGCCCGCGCACCCCGTCCCCGTAGTGGAAATGCTGGTCACGAGCGGCCTGGTGGACGACGGCCTCCCCGGAGGCATGCGCGACGAGATGAACGTCAGGCCCGTCCCGCTCCATGCGGTGACCATACGGCTACTGAAGGCGACCGGACAAGCCCCGGTCACGACCTCGACCGGCGGAGCCACGGGCGGCGCGTCCTGAAGAACGTCACCAGGAACATCACCTGGATGCCGCCCTCGACCAGGATGAGCAGCGCGGCGTCCACCGCGGCGACCACGGACCCGCCGCGCAGACCCTCTCGGACGGCGGCGAACGCGTGAACCAGCCCGTTGACGATGATCGGGCCGCCGTAGAAGGCGAAGACCGTCAGCGTGACGGAACCGCCCAGGGCGAGGGCGACGGCGTAGATCCGTACGGCCCGCCGCTCGTGCGGGGCCAGCTCGCCGGTGGGGTCGGCGGCCGGCGCGGAGGGCTTCCTGAACGGGGCGACCGCCCGGGCGAGCAGATACCGGACGTAACGGAGCCCGTCCCCGAACAGATCCTTGCACCGGAGCAGATCGCGCAGCACGAAGTAGAGGTCGGTGCGCATGTAGATCTGGGCCTGGAGGGGCAGGGACAGCAGCGTGGTCAGGATGAAGGCCCGCAGCAGCGCCTCGGCGAAGCCGGACAGCGGCAGGTACGCCACGGCCAGCAGCATCGTGGCGATGAGGAGGAGATCGGAGGCCATCCCGGCCAGATACACGCGGTAGCGGCGCCGGCGCGGAACGCCCCAGATGGCGGTGACGTCGGTCTGCACGACGAGGTAGTGCAGCCGGGTGCCGAACGCGATGCGTGCCGGAGCGCCGAGCGAACGTGCCGCCAGCAGGTGCATCATCTCGTGCACGCTCGCGACGACGGAGAAGAAGGCCGTGTTGACCAGCACGGAGAGCCCGGTGTACTCGCTCCAGAAGAAGTCACGGTGATGGGGGAACAACCCTGGCCGCACGACGACGGTCAGTGCCGCGGCCGCGACGACGGCGAGCCAGACCAGCCTGACGGGCCGGGCGAAGAGCGGGCGTACGTGCCGCTCGGTGATGCCCGCGAAGTGGGCGGCCTTCGGCGCGGTCCCCGGCAGCGGCCGCCCGTCGATCTCGGCCACGAACTCGAGGTCGGCGAGCGATTCCACGAAGTCGGCCACGTCCAGCTCGACGTCATGCTCGTCGGCGACGGCGGCTTCGACGTCCGCGACCGGACGCCCCTCGCCGAGCAGCCGGATCACCTCTCCGCACACCGCGGGCAGCTCGACGAACTCGCCGAGGTCCGGGCGTCCGGCCACGATCGTCTCCGGGTCCTCGTCGTCGGGACGGACGACGAGCGGGTGCAGGCGTACGACGCTGCCCGCGCCGACCTCGGCCGCCGGGACGCTCACCCGGTCCCCGGCCCGTGCGGCGAGCCCGGCCCGCACAGCGGGCAGTCGTCGTCACGCGGGACGTCGATGAAGTACTGGTGGTCCCAGACGGCCATGTTCCAGTGGAAGACCCTGCCGCGGGTCTGCGCCGGCAGGCCGCCGAGCTGATACAGCACTTCCAGCGCACAGAGGTGGCCGCTGATGTTCGCGCTGGCCGCGACCACCGCGTTCGGTCGTGACTCGGGCAGCAGCCGCCCGAGCTCCTTCTCCTTGCGTGCCTCCTCCTGCCGGTCCAGGCAGGCCCAGCAGCCGGTCTCGCCGGGCACGAACGAGCCCACGACGACCATCGGCCCGGTGTAGAGGCTCATGAACCACGGGGTGCCGGTCCGCAGGGCGGCCTCGTTGGTCCACTGGACGATCTCCGGATGGGGCTCGTCCGCGCACAGGACGAACAGGTCGTAGCCGCTCATCAGCTTCACGACGTCGTCGGGGCCGGTCACCCTGGTGTCGCTGCCGGTCACCTCGACCGCGCCGTTCATCGCCCGCAGCCGGGCGACGGCCTGGTCGACCTTGGGCTCGCCCACGTCCGGCTCGGCGTACAGGAGCTGGCGGGTCAGGTTCGACTCTTCGACGCGGTCGAAGTCGGCGATCCGCAGCGCTCCGATGCCGCTCGACACCAGTCCCGCCGCCACGGCGGAGCCGGTGCCGCCCACGCCGAGCAGGCTCACCCGGGCCGCCTTGATCCTGGACTGGACCTCGTGCGGTGACGTACGCGGCGTGGTGTCGATCCAGCTGAAGAAGTGGCGCGCCGATTCGTGCCGGGCGAGGTCGCGCTCGGTGAGGTTCTCCGGCACGGGCGCTCCGGCGTCCTCGATGAAGCCGCCCTCGATCAGGCCGGCGACGACGTCGCGCACGCTGTCGTCGTCCACGTCGGGACGGGTCGCGGTGAAGTCGGCGCAGATCTGGTCGACCGTCCTGGTGCCGTCCATGAGGGCCACGATCGCGGCGATGCTGCCCTCGTCGTCGTCGGCTATCTCGGAGGCCACCCCGAACTGGGACAGTCCGATGACGATGCGGTTGCCCGGCAGCAGGAACGGCTGGTGAACGCGTTTGACCCTGGGCAGGCGCACTCGTCACCTTCTCCTTCCCATGAAAAGCGGAACCGGCCGGATCTTCTCCGGCCGGTTCCGTGTGTCAGTAGATCAACCGCTCTGTCCGCCGCGGTTGATGGTGGTCTCGATCTTCTCGAGCTTCCTGATCTTGACTTCGAGCTTCTTCTTCTTCATCGACATCTCCTCGCTCTCGACCTCAAGCCGGGGAGACTCCCCGTACGACGACCGGCGAAGGACACGAGAAACAACGTGAGTCCCGCTCGCCACTCTTGTGAGCAAGATCCTGACACCTGCACGATATGGCCGTCAATGCCGTAATTTTTCGGACAACCGCAGTGGAAACGGCGGGCGGCGCGACCGAGTGAGAGGAAGGCCCGACATGGCCGGCACCTGTACGTTCTGCGGCATCATCGCCGGCGACATCCCGGCCGAGATCGTCCACTCCGACGAGCACGTGGTCGCCTTCCTCGACATCTCGCAGGCGACCCGCGGCCACACCCTGGTCGTCCCGCGAGAGCACTGCCGCGACCTGACCGACATCGGCCCGGACCGCGCGGGCCTGCTGATGCGCGGCGCCGTACACACCGCCGACCTGCTGCGGCGCGCGCTGGAACCGGGTGGGATGAACATCTGGCACGCCACCGGCGCCACGGCCTGGCAGAGCGTGTTCCACTTCCACCTGCACCTGCTGCCCCGTTACGCCACCGACGACCTGCGGCAGGCTTGGACGCACCGGGAGCTGCCGCTGTCGTCGCTGGCCCCCCTGGCCGACCAGATCAGGACCGCGGCGGAACAGCGGCCGGCGCAGAGCTGAACGGCGCCCCCGTCCGCGTCGAACGCGGCCAGGGAGGTCGGCGGCGCCCGACCTGGGCAGGTGTACCGCCCACCTCCTTGGCGATCTCCCGCACCACGTCCACGATGGCGAAATTGCGTTCGGTGAGCGAGCCGCCGGCGATGGTGACGCTCCTGCGGGTGCCGTCGCCGGCCGCCCGGTCCGCGGCGGTCACGTCGCCGGAGCTGTACTTGCCGGTGAGCACCCCGCCGGCCAGCGGCGAATACGGCACCACGCCCAGCCCCAGCTCGCGCGCCATGGGAATCAGGTCACATTCGCCGGTACGGTCGATCAGGCTGTAGCCGATCTGCAGCGCGACCAGCGGCGCCCAGCCACGCAGGTCGGCGATGGCCTGCATGCGCGAGATCTGCCAGGCCGGGACGTTCGACATCGCCACGTACAGGACCTTGCCCTGCCGGACCAGATCGTCCATCCCGCGCATGATCTCCTCGACCGGCGTGGTGTAGTCCCACACGTGCAGGTAGAGCAGGTCGATGTAGTCGGTGTTCAGCCGGCGCAGGCTGCTCTCCACCGACGCGAACAGGTTCTTGCGGTGCGGCCCGCCGGAGTTGGGGTCGCCGGGCCGGCGCAGCGTCGTGTACTTCGTCGCCAGCACCAGGCGCTCGCG
Organism: Nonomuraea sp. NPDC048892; assembly: GCF_040649735.1. Classification (NCBI taxonomy): domain Bacteria; kingdom Bacillati; phylum Actinomycetota; class Actinomycetes; order Streptosporangiales; family Streptosporangiaceae; genus Nonomuraea; species Nonomuraea sp. NPDC048892. The sequence continues at coordinate 59,598 of NZ_JBEZFZ010000005.1, forward strand.
GTCGTCGCCGACGAACTCGCCCAGAATGCGCTCGGAGCTGCCGCCGGTGTACGTGCTGGCGGTGTCGATGAAGTTGCCGCCGCGCTCGACGTACCGGTCGAACAGCTTGCGCGCGTCGTCCCGCTCGGCGCCCCAGCCCCACTCGGTGCCGAACGTCGCCGCGCCCAGCGCCAGCGGCGAGACCCGCAGCCCGGAGCGGCCCAGCAGCCGGTAGGTGTCGAGGGTGAGGGACATCGTGTCCTCCTGAGCTCGTGATCCGTTGTCGAGCTCCGAGTCTGCGACGGCCCTGAGCAGGGGGTAAGGGAAGGAAATGCCTGGGAAGGATTTTCCCACCCTCGCGGCAAAATCGAAGGCGATGACCGGCACCGTGGACACGACCCAGGAGCTGGCCGCCTTCCTGCGGTCCCGGCGCGAACGCCTCGACCCGCGCGACCTCGGTTTGCCGCCGCGCCGGCAGGCACGCCGGACCCCGGGGCTGCGCCGCGAAGAGGTCGCCGAGCTGGCCGGGGTCAGCATCGACTACATCGTCCGCCTGGAGCAGGGCCGCGGGCTGCGACCCTCGGCCGGCGTGGCGGAGGCGCTGGCGCGGGCGCTGCGCCTGGCCCCCGACGAGCGCGCCTACCTCTTCAACCTGTCCCGGCAGCGGCCGAGCGACGCGGGCGAGCCCGCCACCACCGCGCCGCCGCCGCTGGCCCAGCTGGTCGCCGACCTGTCACCGCGGCCGGCCATGCTGATGAACCACCGCTGCCAAGGCGTCGGCAGTGCTCCGCCTTTCAGGACGCTGTTGCCCAATTCGGTGGGTCATGCGGTGAGTGCCAGGTCGAGGCGCGCGGAGTGTGAGACTCGGGTCGCGCCGGGGGTGTCTCGGTGAGCCAGGCGTCTAGGCGGATGAGGTTGATCGCGGCAGCTGACAGCGCGTTGGCCAGGTGGGTCTTGTTCAGGCCGAGGTATCCGCCGATCAGACGGTCTCGTCCAGCTGGGCAGCCAGTTGTTCCAGGCCGCCCTTGATGAGCCGACCGTAGTCGTCGTCGCCGAGCGCGCCGATCCCGTCCCGAGCCTGCTGGAGGTGCGCACGGGCGCGGTCGAGCTCGCCCAGCTTGCGGTAGCACTCGGTCAGGTTGAGGTGCAGCGACGGATACAGGCCGGCCACCGACAGCGGCACCCCGGCCTGGGCCACCCGCTCGTCCGTGATGGAGCCGACGGCGGCGAGCGCGCGCAGATCCCAGATCAGCTCCTCGCGCACGTCGTCCTGCACGTCGGCCATCGAGTGGGCGAGGACGCAGACGTGCAGCGGATCGCCCTGCTCGCCGCCGATGTCGTCCCAGATCCGCGCGAACAGCTCGCGGGCGTCGTCACGGCGGCCCTGCTGGTGGTTCAGCTCCACGCCCTGGGCGATCCGGGCCATCGTCGGGTCGGCGGTCATGCGCGGCTCCTTCACGGTCGCGGAACGGTCGCGGCACAGCCTACTCGGGCCTCATTCAGCCCGACGATCTTTCACCGACCGGCGGACGACCCCACCGGCCTGCCGTCCCGTCCCGGCGCCACCGGGCCGCCCGATCCGGTGCGTTCGGGCCGGTCTCCGGTGGTGCGCGCCGAGCGGCAACGGGCCTGGTCGGCTCGGGCCGGTTGCCCGTGGCGAGCACCTGGCGGCAACGGACCTGGTGCTCGCGGGTCAGTTTCCCGTGGTGAGGACCACGCGGTAGCGGGCCTGGTTGTCCACCACGCGCTGGTACGCCTCGTTGATCTGCTCCAGCGGACGCTCCTCGGTGATGGGCCGCACGCCGGTCAGCGCGGCGAAGCGCAGGGTGTCCTCCACGTCCTTGGCGGTCCCGGACGGGTGGCCGTGCACCGACTTCGAGCTCGGCAGGATCTGGAACGGGCTGACCTCGATCGGCTCGGGCGTGGCGCCGACCACGAGCAGTTCGCCGTTGTACTTCAGCCCGTCGATCGCCGCGCTCATCGCGGCGGAGCTCATGGCCGTGGCGAGCACGACCTGTGCACCGCCGAGAGCCTGCAGCGCCTCGGCCGGGTCGTTCGCCGTGGAGTCGATGTAGTGGTGCGCGCCGAGCCGCTTGGCCAGGTCGGCCTTCTCGGTGCCGCGCGAGATCGCCACCACCTCGAAGCCCATCTTCGCGGCGAACTGGATGCCCAGGTGGCCGAGCCCGCCGATGCCGAGCACCGCGACCAGGTCGCCGGGGCGGGCGGAGCTGCGGCGCAGGGAGTTGAAGGTCGCGACGCCCGCGCAGCCCATGGGCGCGGCGTCGACCGCCGAGAACCCTTCGGGGATCCGGGCCAGCGCCGTGGCCGGGACGATCGTGGCATCGGCGTATCCGCCGGCGTAGTGCCAGCCCGGCACCTTGACCTGGGCGCAGTGGATGAAGTCGCCCGCGCGGCAGGCGTCGCAGGACCCGCAGTTACCGCCGAACCAGCCGACCTCGACGCGGTCGCCGACCGTCCAGCCGGTCACGCCCGCACCGAGGGCGTCGATGCGGCCGGCGATCTCGTGGCCGAACACGGCCGGCCACTCCACGGGGTAGCCGCCGTTGACGAAGTAGTGGTCGGTGTGGCAGACGCCGACGGCCTCGACCTTGACGCGGACCTCGCCGCGCCCCGGCTCGGGCAGGTCAGCCTCGACGAAGGTGAAGCCGCCGCCGACCTCGGTCACCTGGGCGGAACGAATCTTGGTCATGATGTACCTCGCTGCTCTGTCGTGTTGACACTCATCAGTTTTCCCTCGTCAGAGGCCCTTATGAGGGTCACCATCGGCCCTGCGCGACCTAGGACTCTCAGACCCAGGCACGACGGCGGCCCGCTTGGCACCATGGGGGTATGAGCGTCAATCGTGAGCTGGCCGACTTCCTGCGTCGTGCCCGGAGCAAGGTGGATCCGGCGCGGGCCGGGCTGCCGCCCGACGACCGGATCCGGCGCGTCCCAGGACTGCGCCGGGAGGAGGTCGCGCTGCTGGCCGGCGTGTCCACCGACTACTACACGCGGCTGGAGCAGGGGCGCCGCATCACGCCGTCGGACCAGGTGCTCGACGCCGTCGCGAACGCGCTCGACCTCGACGACGCCGGCCGGACGTACCTGCGCGAGCTGGTCGGCGCGACGACGCGCACCACGCGCCGGCGCGCGCCGAGCGTCCAGCGGGTGCGGCCCGGGCTCTACCAGCTGCTCGACAGCCTCGACGGAAATCCGGTGCTCATCCTGGGCAGGCGGACGGACGTGCTCGCCGCCAACCGGCTGGCCCGCGCGCTGTTCACCGACTTCGACGCGATGCCGCCCAGGGAGCGGAACTACTCGCGCTGGATGTTCCTCGACCCGGCCGCCCGAGACCTGTTCGTCGACTGGGAGGAGCACGCCCGCAACTGCGTCGAGAGCCTCCGCCTCGACCTGGCCGCCAACCCCGACGACCCGCTCGCCCGCGACCTGCTGGCGACCCTGTCGGAGCACAGCGGGGAGTTCCGCGCCTGGTGGGACGCCCACGGTGTCTACCAGCGCACGTTCGGCAGCAAGACCCTGCGCCATCCCGTCGTCGGTGAGCTGACCGTCGAGTTCGAGACCTTCACCATGCCGGGCGACAACGACCAGACCATGTTCGTCTACACCACCGAGCCGGGGACGGCGTCCCGCGAGGCCCTCAACCTGCTCGCTAGCTGGACCCTGACCAGACCGGGGACAGACCCGGCACCCGCACCCCCACCGCCAGGACGGTAGGGGCCGGGTGGTGGCCGGCCCCCTTCGCGGGAGCTGCGCCGGTCAGGGATTTCGGGTCAGGAACTCGTGCAGGCTGCGGCAGGCCCTGGTCAGCGAGGTCGAACCGCGTCTCTTCGCGTGGGCGGCCACCTCGGCGATCTCGCCGCGCGCTCCGGCCCAGGTTGCGATGGTGGTGGCCAGGACGACGGCGTCGGTGTGCGGGCGCTGGGCCCGTTCGCCCTCTCCCGGGAGGAAGGCGGCCAGGAAGTGGCGCAGGATCGTCCAGACCTCGGCGTGCGCGCCCTGCCTGGCGGCCAGCTCCAGCGAGGGCAACGCCGGGCCGGCCGGAAAGCGGGTGCGCCGGTCCAGCAGTCCCAGCAGCCGGCCCGTCTCGGCGGCGGGCAGCGCGTCCTTGGCCGCCAGCCGCAGCAGCGGGGGCACCGCCTCGTCGCCCTCCAAGGTGAGGAAGTAGGCCAGGATCAGGGCGGTCGCCGGTCCCGACGTGCCTTCGGCCTGGGCCAGGGCATGGAGGTCGTCGATCGTGAGCTGGGGCAGGTGGTAGCCGTCGATCAGGCCGATCGCCAGGTGGGCCGCTGCCAGCTCCCGGTGATGAGGCGTCATACCGGGCCAGAACTCCCGTGACCCGCGCCGGAACGAGATCGTCCTGGGCGCAGTCAGCAGGGTGTCGAGGCGGGCGAGGCCCGTGGGCGGGATCGGCTCCCAGCTCACCTGGACGCTGCCGCGCCGGTCGCGGGCGTCTCCGCCGTAGGTGCCATCGCCTGGGGACCAGGTCAGCTCCACCCGTGGGGACGGCGGCGCGCCGCGCCCGAACCAGTGGGCCACGGTCGCGGCGGCGGCCGTCCCGATGGCTCTCGCGCGTTCGGCCAGGTCGGGGGAGGGGCCGGGCGGGACGCGCAACAGGGCCTGCTGCAGGTCCAGCGGCAGCGGTTCGCGGCCGGACGCCGCGCACACGATCAGGCGATCGAGCAGCGTCTCCGGGCCGAGGTGGCCGTCGGCGCGGGTGGGGGTGGCCAGCAGGAGCGGGGGCAGAGTGCCGGCCTTCGCCGCGCGCAGCAGCTCGTCGAGGCGGGACAGCAGGAAGAGGTCGGGGTGGGCGCACCGCCGCGACGGCGGGAGACGGCTCCAGGGGGCGGACGCGGGCCGGGTTCGCGGGTCGTAGAGATCCTCTGGGGCGGCCTCTGGTTCGTGCGGATCGGTCCTGGAATCGGCCGTCCGCAGGAACTGCTCCTGGAAGGAGTCGGGCATCTCGTGCAGCGGGAAGAGCGGGCGCAGGCCGGGGAACAGCTCGTACGCGGTGACCGCGACGTTCATCATGCTGTCGTACAGGGTCTGGCCAAGATCGCCCAGGCCGGCCTGAGTCGCGCCGGTCCGCTGGTCGGACGTCGTCCCCCAGGACGAGGCGCGCCGCCTCGGCGGACGCGCGTCCGGCGGGCCCGGATCCTCGCCGGGATTGACGAGTTCCCTGGCCAGCGCGGTGCACCAGTCACGAGGCGAACGCCACTCCGGCATGTCGTAGAGCACCGGCCGCAGCTCCTCGCCGAACTGGCGGGCCAGCGTCCGCTTCAGGGCGGCCGGGTCGGTGTACGCCTGCCGCGTGACCGCCGCCAGCCACGCCTCCACACCGATCCACCCGGCCTCCGCCGACCGGCCGCTCTCCGCACCTGAACCGGAGAACGAGCCGAGCTCCGCGTCCACGTTCGGGAACGGGCCTGGGACGGTGGTTTCGGGCAGGCGGCCGGGGGTGAAGTCGCCGGTCCAGCCCTCCGCGAAGCGCTCGAAGAGCCGGCGGGCCGAGGCGGGGGGCAGCAGTTCGGCCGCCTCCAGGATCGGGGCCGCGTCCGTGAGGTGGGCGGCGTGCTTGAGGGTGAGGGTGACCGCGCGGTCGCGTACCTCGTGCGCGGCGTGCCCGTAGGCGTGGGTCAGCGCCGTGACGTGGTCGGACACCCGTTCCGGATGCTCGCCGAGGTGACGGTCGAGCCAGGTCAGGCCCTTCACGGCGAGCCCGGTCTCCTGGCGGAAGGTCATCGCCTCGACGGCCTCGGCGACGTCCGCGGGATCGAGCCGAGCCCCGCGCACCTGCCGCCAGGCCAGCTCGGCCACCGGGCCCGGCGCGACGGGCAGCAGCCGCAGGTAGTCGCGCAGCCGCCCGGCCGACTCCTGCGGCGTGGGCGCGACGAGCGTGTGCAGCCGGACGAAGAAGCGCAGGTCGCGCACGTCGCCGCCGCGCAGGAACCGGCTCACGCAGCCGTCGATGACCTGCTCGCGCGGCAGCGTGCGGGCGGTCAGGGCCAGCCAGTGGGACGGCTCAGGGGTGAGCGTCTCGCCGGACAGGGCCCGGCCCGCGCCGGCCGCATCGAAGATCTTCGGCAGCAGGTGCGGTGTCAGCGGGTCGCCGGGCACGCCCGCCGCCGACAGCCAGGCCGCCACCAGCGGCTCGTGGTCGGGCGGAATGACGTCGGCGTCGCGCAGCAGCTCCAGGGCCAGCGGCACGATCCGGTCGTCGGTACGGCGGACGCGGCGCGCCAGCCGTACCGCGAGATCGGCACGCCAGGACGCCGGGCGGCCGGAGATCGCCCGCACCACCCGGTGCGGGCTCGGCGCGCCGGCCCAACGGGGGAGGTTGAAGTCGCGCCGCATCAGCCAGGTGGCCGCCCCGGCCGGCCCCGGCAGGGTCGCCGCGCCCACCATCATCAGCACCTCGGCCGCGACGGCGTCCAGGTCGAGCGTGTCCCAACCGGCGGGCCGGTTGGCGCGGAGCACGGCGAGCAGGCCGGGCGCGTCGGCGGCGACGGCGGCCCGCTCGGCGTCGGTGAGCCGCGGTAATCGCCCGGCCAGCCCCTCGGCGTCGTGGTCGAGAACGAGAGCCCTGATCTCTGTACGAACGCCGTCAATGGTCATGACGTGGCCTCCGTGAGCTGGGCGTGCAGGCGGCGGCATTCGTGGGCGAAGCGGCTCGTGCGCCGGCTTCCCGTGAACGCGGCCACGGCCGGGATCTCCCCGCGCGCGCCGGTCCAGCCGGCCACGTCGGCGGCGAAGGCGACGAGCTCGGTGTGGGTCACGCTCGCCCGCTGCCCCTCGCGCGGCAGCAGCTCGGGCAGCAGGACACGCAGGATGCGCCACACCTCGTGGTGGCCGCCGGCGTCGGCCAGCTCGGTCAGGACCGCGATGGCGGGACGGGTCTGCAGCCAGGTGCGGCGCAGCACCAGCGCGAGCTGGCGGCCGATCGCCTCGGCGGGCAGCTCGCTCTTGGCGGCCATGCGCAGGATCAGCGGGATCATGTCCGGCACGCCGCTGACGAGGAGGTAGGCGAGGATCACCGCGGTGGCCTCGCCGAGCGGGCCCTGGGCGAGCTCCAGGTCGGCGATCTCCACCGGAGCCGCCCACGTGCCCCAGTGGCCGCGCAGCAGATAGGGGAGCAGGTTGACGGCCACGATCTCGCGATGCGAGGGCACCATGGCGGGCCAGACCCCGATCGTGCTGTTGTACTGGTCGAACAGCCATTCGGACGGCTCGCGCAGCAGCACCTCGTCGATCAGCCGGTGGCCGGTCGGGGCCGTCACCCGCAGCACGGGCCGCAGCCTGACCTCGGTGAAGTGGTCCGGCTCCGTGTCGCCGAACTCGACCATGGTCGCGCCGACCATGTGGCGCCACACCAGGCCGCACTCGGGGTCGGCCAGGCCGTCACCGGCGAGCCAGCGGGCGGCCGAGCGCGCCGCCTCCGAGTCGACCTTGGCCGCCCGGTCGGCCGCGGCCTGGTGGCGGCCCCTGGGCAACCGCAGCAGCGCCTGCGCCAGGTCGGACGGGACCGGCTCGACACCCGCGGCGGCGCAGGTCTCCAGCCGGTCGACCAGCACGTCGGGGTCGAGATGGCCGCTCATCCAGGTAGGCGTGGCCAGCAGCACCGGCTGCAGGGCGCCGTCGCGGAGGGCTGCGAGGAGCTCGGCGTAGCGGTGGAGCAGGAAGTCGTGCGGCGGGGGGACCTGGTTGGGAGAGGGCAGGTAATTGCGCCGCCGCCACTCCTCGTGCTCGGGCAGCGGCTCCGGCATGAAGGAACGCAGCCGGGGCGGGACGAAGACCACGGTCACCTGCACGAGCGGTTCGTCCGCGCCCGGCGGGGGCACCGGGCGGCCTGATCGCATCGCCTTGATCCTGGCGGGGTCGACGCCGAGCTCGGCCATCCGCTCATAGGCGATGTCCAGGACGCGGGACGGCATGGCCTTCGCGGAGCCGTCGTAAAGGCCGCGGGGCCCCGCCGGACGATCCGGACGCGGGTCGCCATGGCGGTCCTCGTCGTGCTCCGGCGGCAGCTCGGTGCCGGTGGAGTCGGTGCCGGTGGTGCCGGTGGTGCCGGTGTCGCTGGAGTCGGCGTAGGTGGAGTCGGCGTCGGTGGGGGAGGGCCCCAGGTCGATCCGGCCGTTGGAGAAGGGGACCTGCCGCCCGCCCTCGCGGGCCACCGCATGAGCCGGGCCGTCGTCGCTGGTCCAGGTGATGAAAAAGGCACGCAGCGGGGCGTCGTCATCGAGGTAGCGGCCGGGCCGGTAGAAGCCGCCCACGGTGATCCGCCGGGGCGACGGCTCGTCGCCGGGTTCCTCGCCACGGGTGAGGACGCGCACCCGTACGGAGTGGTTCGCCGAGTCCCAGAACCTCTGCGGCCTGACCGGCGGCCGCGGCGGCGCGCTGCCGGGGTTCACGAGCTCGGCGGACAGCGCCGACTGCCAGTCGCCGGGGTCGAGGCGCATGTCCTTGCCCCGCCAGCCGTACACGTGCGGCTGGATCTGCTCGACGTGGAACCTGAGCCGGCGGCGCAGCTCCTCCCTGTCGGCGGCGGCTCCGGCGACGAAGGCCGCCAGCCAGCGCTCGCGGCCGGCCCAGCCCTCGACGCGGCCGGGCGCGAGCGACGGCTCGGGGAACGGCTGCGGCTCGGCTAGCTCCGGCAGCGGCGGGAACTCCTTCTCCTCCGGCAGCGCCTCGGCCGGGGCCTGTCCGCCGAACCGCTCGGCCAGCCTCGCGCCCAGGCCGGGGGCCAGGTGGCGGAGGCCGTCGAGGATCGCCTCGGCGTGGCCGGCGAACGCCTCGGCGTGCTTCAGGCTCAGCTCGACCGCGCGGTTGCGCACGTCGAAGGAGTCGTGCGCGTACGCCGTGGTCAGCGCGGTCACGAAGTCGCCGGCCGCCTCCGGCGTGGCCCGGAGCGCCTGGTCGAGCCAGCGCAGCCCGGTGACGGCGAGTTTGGCCTCGGCCCTGAAGGTCAGGGCCTCGACCGCCTCGACCAGGTCGGCGTGGTCGAGCGGCGCCGCGCGCACCTGCCCAGCGGCCAGTTCGGCGACCGTACCGGGGGCTGACGGCAGCAGCCGCAGGTAGTCGCGCAGGCGGGGAGCAGTCTCGGCGGGCGTGGGGGCGAGCAGCGTGTGCAGCCGGACGAAGAAGCGCAGGTCCTGCGCCTCGCCGCCGCGCAGGAAACGGCGCACGCAACTGTCGAGCACCTGGTCTCTGGGCAGCTCGCGGGCGGCGGTGGCCAGCCAGTGCGACGGCCGCGGCTCCAGCCGTTCGTCACGGAGGGCCCGGCCCGCGCCGTCGGCGTCGAAGACCCGGGGCAGCAGCACGCCCGTCAGCGGGTCACGGGCCACGCTCGGTGCGGCCAGCCAGGCGGCCACCAGCGGGTCGTGGTCGGGCGGCACGGCGCCGGACTCGCGCAGCAGCGCCAGGGCCAGCGGCGCGATGCGGTCATTGGGCCGGCGGATCCGCCTGGCCAGCCGGACCGCGACGTCGCGGCGCCACTCCAGGGGGCGGGTGCCCGCCACCCGGCACACCTGGGCGACGTCGATGGCGGCGGCCCAGCGGCGGTTGACGTCGCGGCCGGTCATCCAGGTCACCGCGGCGGCCGGGCCGCCGATGACACCGACACCGGTCAGCAGCAGCGCCTGGGACGCCGTGTCGAGCGCGTCGCCGATCTGCCAGGAGGACAGCTCCTCGAAGTCGTCGGGGTGCTCGGCGCGCACCCGCTCGGTGTGGGCGCGGCGCAGCTCCTTGACCAGGCCGGGTAAGTGCCCGCCCAGCTCGGCGCGTTCGGCGTCGGTGAGTGTGACCAGCCGGTCGGTCAGGCGGATGACCTGATTAGCGGCGACCAGGTCGCGGATCTCCGTCCAGAGGGTCATCGGGAGACCTCCACGGCGGCGCGGGCGACGATCCGGGCGGCCAGCACGTGTTTGCACGGCCCGCGCGAGCCGCGATGGTCCCACCACCACTCGCAGGTGCAGGAGCCGTCGGCCAGGGAGACCTGGCGGGTGCCGCCCGAGGTGCTGACGGTGGCCGACTCTCCGTCGAGCCGCACGGCGCCCGCCTCGATGAGCTTGCGCGCCTTGGCCAGCCGCGGGTTGAGCAGGCTCACGTCGTCCTTGTCGTACGGCAGCTCGCGGTGGAAGTGGGCGGCCTCCGACAGGTCGTAGCCGACCCGGCCGGCCACGCCGAGCTGGGTCAGCGCCGCCCGCACCCGGTCGGCGGGCAGGCCGGCGCGGTCGGCCAGCAGGCCGATCTCGACCTCGGGCTCGAAGTTGAGCAGCATGCCCACCACGTCGGCGTCGGCGTCGGCCTCGTCGGTGGCCAGGTCGTCGAGCACCGCGCCCTCGCCGGAGAAGCCGCGCCAGCGCGCGGGCGACAGGGTGAGCGTGTAACGCATGCCGGGCAGCTCGAGCTCCCAGGCGCTGGAGGAGGCGTCGGCGGGCCCGTACACCCGCAGCGACTTCGCGAAGCGCAGTAGCGGCAGCAGGGTGGCCAGCCGGTTGGGGCTCGCGAGCTGGACCGAGCCGGCGATCCGACGGGGCGAGACCTTCAGCTCGCGGCCCGCCTGCGCCACCCACACCGTGTCCTTCCTGGGCAGCCCGCGCAAAAAGCGCACCGCCGCCATGCCGGCCAGCTCGCCGCGCTGGTCCATGCCGGAGGCGATGACCTGCACCTCGGCGAAGCCGCGCAGCCAGCGCTCGGGCAGCGGCACCTTCTTCTCCACCACCGCGCCGTCCATCGTGGTCACGACCAGCTCGTCGAGGCCCACCCCCAGGTGCAGCGGGTCACGCGCGCCGATGCGGGCCAGCGCCTCGCGCAGCGGCGCGTTGACGTCGACGTTGGTGGTGCCCCGGTCGAACACCTCGCCGTCGAGCGCGCCGCTCAGCAGGTCGAGCCGGGCGTAGACGCCGCCGCAGGCCGAGAACGACTCGAACCGCAGCCGGTCGCCGTTGCACGTCACCACGGGGTCGCGCACCCAGCCGGGCCGCGACTGCGGCTGGTGGTAGCGGGCCAGCGCCACGTCGGCGACGCCGAGCAGGGCCGCCGCGGCGGGAGCGGCCTGGGTCACCACGCCGCTGAAGAACCGGGGGGCCACGGCCGGGCCGGACAGGGCCCGCCCGCCGGAGGTCGCCAGCCCGAGCCGGCCGTCGACGAGGGAGGAGGGCGCGGCGTACGTGTACGCCTGCGTCGATGAGGTCATGGCCGGGACAGTAGATCAACGCACCGACAAACCGGCTCGCCGCTGATCAGAGGCACTTTCATGGGCCACCGCGCGGGACGTTCACGGTGGTGTGCGACGGCACTCGACCCCGGGCCTTGACGGCCGCCATGACCGCGCGCTACTAGTGATCGAACTCTGTCGGGGGAGCCACACATCCACTCAGTGGAGGCACGGGCCATGGCTGGAGCGATGTTCGGCATTCTGGGCCCCGTCCAGGTGCGCGCGGCGGACGGGCGGGAGATCGCGCTCAAGGGCAAGGAGCACGCGGTCCTGACGACGCTCCTGCTCAACGTCAACGCGCCCGTCTCCAGAGACCGGCTGATCGCCGCGCTGTGGGAGACGGCCCCGCCCTCCGCCGTCTCCAACCTGCAGACCCACGTCGCCCGCATCAGGAAGGCGCTCGGGTCCGACGTCCGCCTGTTCACCAGGGGCTCCGGATATCTGCTTGAGGCGGACGAGGAGGACGTCGACCTGCTGGTCTTCGACCGTGAGGTGCGCCGGGCGCGGGCCGACGCGCGGCGGGGCGACCTCGTCGCCGCGGCACGCGGGTTCCAGGGGGCACTGGCGTTGTGGCGAGGGCGTCCTGCCGAGGGCGTCCAGGTGCACGACTGGATGCGCGAACGGGTGGCCGAGCTGGAGGAACGGCTGGCCGAGACGCGCCTGGACGACGCCGAGGCCAGGCTGGGGGCCGGCTCGCCCGCGGAGGTGATCGGCGACCTGCGGGCGTTCGTCGCCGAGCAGCCTCTGCGCGAGCGGGCCTGGCACCTGCTCATGCTCGCGTACGTACGGGCCGGCCAGCGCCATCGCGCACTGGAGACCTACGAGCGGGCGCGCACGCACCTCGTCGCAGAGCGGGGCGCGGAACCCGGCCTCGACCTGAGGCGGCTGCACGCCGTCACCCTGGCCGACGAGCTGAGCGCAGCCGAACCCGGACCGCGCACCACGGTCTGCCAGCTCCCGCCCGACCACGCCGACTTCGTGGGCCGGCGCGACGAGGTGGCCGCGGTCACGCGGAACCTGCTCTCGGCGCACGGCACATCCGCCGGCACGGCCGTGCCCGTCAGCGCCATTTCCGGCCAGGGCGGCGTGGGCAAGACCACGCTGGCCGTGCACGTCGCGCACCGGCTCAGGCACGAGTTCCCCGACGGCCAGTTCTACATCGACCTGCGCGGGTGCGAGCGGCATCCGCTCGACGCGGCCGAGGCGCTGGGCCGGTTCCTGCGCGCCCTGGGCCTGGACAGCTCCCGGCTGCCGGCCGACCTGGACGAGCGCGTCGAGCTCTACCGCGAGACCCTCGCCGACCGGCGCTACCTCATGGTGCTCGACAACGCGGCGGACGAGGCCCAGGTACGCCCGCTCATCCCGGGCACGCGCGGCTGCGCCGTACTGATCACCAGCAGGCAGCGGCTGGCCATGCTCCCCGCGACCCGGCGCATCGACCTGGACGTCCTGCCCGTCGCGGACGCGGTCGAGCTGCTGGGGAACATCATCGGCGCCGAGAAGGTCGTCGACACGCCCTCCGAGGCCCGCACCCTGGTCCGGCTCTGCGGCGAGCTGCCGCTGGCCGTGCGCATCGCCGGCGCCAAGCTCGCCGCGCGCCCCCACTGGGACCTGGGCCACCTGATCACCCGCCTGAGCGACACGCGCGGCCGGCTCGGCCAGCTCTCCCACGGCTCCCGCGAGGTCCGGGCCAGCATCGCCATCGGCTACCAGAGCCTGCCGTCCCAGGCGCAGCGGATGTTCCGCCTGCTGGGCCTGCTGGAGGCGCCCGACTTCGCGATCTGGGCCGGCGCCGCGCTGCTCGACACGTCCGAGCCGGAGGCCGAGCAGCTGATGGAACAGCTCGCCGACGTCCGCCTGCTTGAGGTGGCGGGTCACGGGCCCGGCGGGCAGGTGCGCTTCCGGTTCCACGACCTGATCCGGGCGTACGCGCGGGAGCGGGCCGAGGCCGACGAGCCGGACGGCGCACGTTCCGCCGCTCTCGAACGTGCCTTCAGCTCCTGGCTCGACCTGGCCAGGCGAGCACACCGGCGGCTGTGTGGCGGTGACTACCGGATGGTCCACGGCGACGGGATCGTCTGGCGGCTCGACGCGAAGGCCGCGGGAGGCGTGGTGGCCGACCCGCTGGCCTGGATCGAGGCCGAGGCGGCGAGCGTCGTGGAGGGCGTGCGCCAGTGCGCGGCGCTGGGGTTCGACGAGCTCTGCTGGGACCTGGCCACCAGCACTCTGGACCTGTTCCAGACCAGGAACTTCCACAACGAATGGCGCGTCACGCATGAGACCGCGCTGCGCAGAGCCCGCGTGTCGGGCGACCTGCGCGGGCAGGCGGCCATGCTGCACGGGCTCGCCCGGCTGTGCTTCGCCCTCGACGACCGGACCGGGTGCGGCCTGGCCCTTGAGGAGGCCCTGGAGCTGTTCGGCAAGGCCGGCGACCGGCACGGGCACGCCCTGGCCCTGGTCAACCAGGCCGAGTTGCACCGGCTCCAAGGGCGCGACGCCGACGCGCTGGCCTGCTACGAACAGGCCGGCGAGGGCCTGGCACGGGCCGGCGACCGGAGCACGGAGATCACCGTCCTGCGGGGCATCGGCCGGATCCACTTCCGCATGGGCCGGCTGGAGCAGGCCGGCACGTTCGTCCGGCGGGCGGTGCGGATGGCGGACGAGATCGGCGACGTGCGTTCGCGCGAGTTCACCAGGATCGTGCTGGGGGAGATCGTGCTCGCCCAGGGCGACCCCGCCGCCGCGGAAGGCCACTTCAGCCAGGCGCTGGCCGTGCTCGGCGCGCTCGGTTTCCCGAGCGGCGTCGGCTACGCCTCCCTGGGCCTGGCCGAGGCGCGGCTCGCCCGGCAGGATCTCGCCGACGCCGAACCCCTCCTGCAACGGGCCGTGGCCATATATCGCGATATGGGCGACAAGGTAGGGCAGGCCCGCGTGCTGTTCACCCAGGCCGAAGTGTGGCGCAGGCAGCGGCGTCTGGACGCGGCGGCCGCGCTGCTCGACGAGATCGTCGCCATGTGCGCGTCCATCCAGGCCCCGAGCCGCCAGGGCCTGGCCCTGCGCCTGCTGGGCGACGTGCACCGCGACGCGGGAGACCTGTCCGCCGCCGTGGCCGCCTGGCGCCGCGCCCTCACCCTCCTGGAGGCCACGTCCGCACCGGAGGCCGGCGAGGTCGCCGCGCTGATCGAGCAGCACACCGCCTGACCGTACGGCGCGCACAAGGCACCGTGACGAACGGGCCAGGGAACATTCGTTCAATCCACCACCGCGCACCGGCGGCGACACTGGGGGCCCACGACCGGGCACGACCGGCCACGATGCCGGTCGAGCCACAGAGACGAGGGCGGGTTCATGCGGATTCTCATTTCCGGCGCCAGCATCGCCGGCCCCGTGCTGGCGTACTGGCTGACCAGGCACGGCTGCTCCGTCACCGTCGTCGAGCGGGCACCGGCCCCGCGCAGGACCGGCGGCCACGCGGTGGACCTGTTCCGGCCCGCGATGGACATCACGGAGAAGATGGGCGTGCTCCCGCGCGTCGAGGAGCGGGCCACCGGCACGACGCGGATGACCCTGCGCGGTGAGGGCGCGGCGTCCCGTCCGGGTGGACCTCGGCAAGATTTTCCGCGTCGCGTCGGGCCGGTACGTCGAGATCATGCGCGACGACCTGAGCGAGATCTATTACGACGCCACGCGCGACGACGTCGAGTACGTCTTCGACGACTCGATCACCGCGATCTCGCCCGACGCCGAGGTGCGGTTCGAGCAGGCGCCGCCGCGCCGCTTCGACCTCGTCGTCGGCGCGGACGGGCTGCACTCCAACGTGCGCCGCCGCGAGGCACGGGCGTTGTTCCTGTTCCGGAGCGAGCGCGAGCTCGACTACCACCGCCACGACGTGCCCCGCCAGAAGGAACTGCTGCGCGGCGCGTTCGAGGGGCTGCATCCCGACGTGGACCGCTGGCTGGACGAGCTCGGCCGCACCCCGGCGTTCTACTTCGACTCGATCTCCCAGCTCCGCATGGACACCTGGTCGCGGGGGAGGGTGACGCTCGTCGGCGACGCGGGCTACTGCCCCGGGCCGGCCGTCGGCGGCAGCACCAGCCTGGCCGTCGTCGGCGCGTACGTGCTGGCGGGGGAGCTGGCGCGGGCGGGCGGCGATCACGAGCGCGCCTTTCCCGCGTACGAGCGCGCGATGGCCGGGCACGTGCGCGGCAGCCGCGCGGCGGCGCTCAGCGCGGCCAAGACCCTGGTGCCCACCTCCCGCCTCGGCGTCTCGGCGCTGGCCCAGGGCATCCGCCTCATCTCCGCCCTGCCCGCCGGCCCCAGGCGCGCCCTGCTCCGCCTCACCACCAAGAGCGGGCGCGTGTACGAGTCCATGACCCTGGACGACTACCCGTCGTCACTCAAGACGTCCGGATCCTGACCCCGCCGCAGGATCGTCAACCGGCCGGCGGCGCGGCGGTGGAGGCGCGGTAGACCATGGAGACGGGCAGGACCTCCTGCGCCGACGCGCTCCGCTCCGCGATGCGATCGAGGAGCAGGCGGACGGCGGCCGCCCCGGCGTCGTAGAACGGCATCCGCACGGTCGTCAGCGGCGGGATCGTACGGGCCGCGACCGGATGATCGTCACAGCCGACCACCGAGCAGTCGTCGGGGACGCGCCGCCCCCGCTCGTGCAGGGCGTTGAGCACCCCGACGGCCATGAGGTCGTTCTGTACGTAGATCGCGGTGATGTCGGGCGCTCGGTCGAGCAGCCGGTGCGTGGCCGCGTAGCCGCCCTCGACCTCCCACGCGCCGTCCTCGACCAGGAGCGGATCGTAGGCCAGGCCATGCCCGGCCAGCACCTCCCGGTAGACGGCGGTGCGCTGCTGCGCGCTGTGCCGCCGCAGCAGGCCGGTCACCGTGGCGATCCGGCGGTGGCCGAGCGCGAGCAGGTGGCGGACCGGGAGCGCCGCGCTGTTCTCGGCCTCGATGGTGACGGACGAGACCCCGCCGCCGGCGATGTCGTGCAGGCTGACGCAGGGCGGCCCGCCGCGCAGCAGCCGTCCGACCTCCTCGTCCTCCTCGGTCGCGGGGGCGTTCATGATGATGCCGTCGACTCGGCGTTCCATCAGCACGCGCAGGTAACGCACGCAGTCGGAGCCGTCGGGATCCAGGCTGCTGAGGATCACGCTGAGGCCGTGCCGGCGTGCCTCGCGCTCGATGCCGACGAGGGACAGCGCCGGCGTCGAGTTGCTGAAGTCGACGGTGATCACCCCGAGCGTCAGCGAGCTGCGTGACTGCAGGCTGCGGGCCAGCGCGTTGGGGATGTAGCCGATCTCCTCGGCCGCCTCGATGATGCGCTGCCGGGTGGCCGGGGTGACGGCGCCCTTGCCGTTGAGCACCTTGCTCACCGTCTGGAAGCTCACGTTGGCGCGCGCGGCGACGTCCCTGAGCGAGACACTGGCCACGGTCTTTACCTCCGAAGGGCGAACGTTCGCCTTCGGATCGGCCCAGGTCCGGAGCATCCGGCCATGCCCTCATGCCCCCATTCCCCCCATCCCCCCATCCCCCCATCCCGCCCCCTCGTCTCAGTTCCCGCGCCTCGATCCCGGCGGGAAGGAGAGGACCCACCATGACCGATCTCGGCCGCCGGCGATTCCTCGGACTGTCCGGCGCCGCCCTGGCGGGCGTCCTCGGCGTCTCCGGATGCAGCCGCAGCTCGCAGCAGGAGGCGGCCACCACGGCCGGCGCCGACGTGATCCGCTGGTGGGATCACTTCCAGCCGCTCAAGCCGCTGTACGAGCGCATGTTCGCCGAGTACGGCAAGGCCCACCCCGGAACCCGGGTGGAGCACGTGGTCTACAACCCGAGCGAGATGGGCCAGGCGCTGCAACTGGCGTTCAAGAGCAACCAGATCGCCGACGTGCACACGGTCGCCGGCCTCGGATCGTCGGAGGCGTCCCTGGTCGCCGGCGGCTGGTTCTCCCCCCCTCGCGAACCCCGACGCGATCCGGGCGAAACTCCCCGCCGACAGCCTGCTCGAAGGACTGCACGTCTTCGACGGCAAGCTCTACACCTCTCCCGTCTTCACCCCCCGCCAGTACGCCACACTCAACTGGTTCAACCGCGACCTGGTCGAGAAGGCGGGCGGCGATCCGGACGCGGGCCCCGCGACGTGGGACGAGTTCCGCGCTCTCGCCGCGCGGATCACCAAGGACGGCGGCGGCCGGGCGTACGGCTGGATCCAGGGGCTGCAGTTCCAGGAGCGGATGCAGACCCACGTCACCGAGCTGGCCATGTCGGCCGGAAGGGCCAGCTGTTCGTGTCCGGCAAGTCCAAGCACGTCGAAGCGGCCTCCGAGCTGCTGGCCCAGTGCACCGGGCCCGAGTTCAACCGGGCGCTGGCGAGCTACATGGACCAGGTGCCCCTCGACCTGGAGGCCGTGGCCACGGCGGACGTGCACCCGACGTACAAGCGGGCGGTCGAGCTGTTCGGCCGGAACGTCCGGCTCGCGCCCAGCCCCGTCTCCCGCAACCCCGCCGTCACCCAGGTGATCAGCGAGACGAAGGAGCAGAGACCCACGCTCGGCGAGATCACCCAGGGCATCCTCAGCGGCGAGATCACCGACATCGGCAGGACGCTGCGCGAGCACAACGGCAAGCTCGCCGCCGAGCGGGAGCGCGCCACGCGGGTGGTGTCGGGCAAGGGGGTGCGGGTGAGTCTCGACGACTGGGCCTTCCCGAACTGGAAGCGCGGCGAGGACTACACGGCGGAGATGTACCGGCAGTGACGAGCACCTCGACACAAAAGGCGACACGAACCGTGACACCAAAGGCGACGGTCCGCCGCCGGGGGCTCTCCGCCAGACTGTGGTCGGAACGCTGGTCGTACGTCTTCCTGCTGCCCACCGTCGTGCTGTTCGGCATGTACACGGTCTGGCCGATCGTCTCCGGCCTGTACTACTCCCTGCTCGACTGGAACGGGCTCGGCGCCGAGCGGCCCTTCATCGGCCTGGCCAACTACCGTGAGGCGTTCGGCGACCCGCTGTTCTGGAAGTCGCTCGGGGTCACCCTGCTGATCATCGCGATGACCGTGCCGCTGCGGGTCGGGCTGAGCCTGCTGGTCGCGCTCGTCCTGAACAACCCGCGGCTGCCCCTGGCCAAGCTGTTCAGGACCGCGCTGTTCGTGCCCGTGGTGACGACGACGGCGATCATCGGCGTGGTCATGGGGTTCATCTTCGACCCCGCCGGCGGCCCGGTGAACCAGCTGCTGCTCGGCCTCGGGATCGTCGATCAGCCCGTCGACTTCCTGGGCGACCCCGCCACCTCCCTGTGGACGGTGATGGGCGTGCACGTGTGGAAGTGGTTCGGGATCACGCTCGTCTTGGCCGCGATCCAGGCCGCCGGCCTCCGCTACGCGAACCGCGTCAGGAGCAGCTCATGAACGTCTCCGCCGTCCGCCGCCGGTTGGGGATCTGGGCCCAGGTGGCCGTGCTCGCCGTCGTCTGCGTGGTGTGGATCTATCCGCTGCTCTGGATCGTCTCCGCCTCGCTGAAGGACTCGCTGGGGGTCTTCTCCGGCGGGCTCGGCCTGATCCCCGGCTCGCCGCACTTCGAGAACTACGCGCGGGCCTGGCGGGACGCCGACTTCGGGCTCTACACGGTGAACAGCGTGCTCGTCACCCTGAGCACGGTGGTGCTGGTCGTCCTGCGCTGCGCCCTGGCCGGCTACGTCATCGCCCGCCGCGACTTCATCGGCAAGCGCGTGGTCGTCGGCGTGCTGGTGGCGACGTTGTTCGCGCCAGGGGGCCTGACGATCATCCCGGTGGTGGAGCTCAGCGACCTCCTGGGGCTGCTGAACTCGCGTACGGGCATCGTCCTCGCCCTCGCGGGCGGCGGCCACGTCGCCGCCGTCCTGCTCTACGCCGGCTACTTCGCCCGCATCCCGCGCGAGCTCGAAGAGGCGGCGATCATGGACGGCGCAGGCTTCCTGCGTACGTTCTTCCGCGTCGTGCTGCCCCTGGCCGGCCCGGTCACCGCGACCGTCAGCGTGATGACCTTCCTGGCGGCTTGGAACAACTTCCTGCTGCCGCTGGTGTTCACCTTCAGCCGCCCGGACCTGCGCACGCTCTCGGTGGGCATGCTCGCCTTCCGCGGCACCAACTCCACCGACTGGTCCGGCCTGGCCGCCGCGGGCACCATCTCGCTGATCCCGCTGCTCCTCGTCTTCCTCGCCCTCCAGCGCTACTTCGTCGAAGGCGTCGCCGGAGCCGTGAAGTCCTGACGCGCCGACCCCGCCGGAGCCGTGCGGCCCCGGCGCGCTTCACCCGGATTGAGAGTCATGAACGCACCGAACATCCTGCTCATCTGCACCGACCAGCAACGTTTCGACGCGCTGGGCGCGTACGGCAACGACGAGATCCACACGCCCCACCTCGACCGGCTGGCGGAGCAGGGCGTGCTGTTCGAGAACTGCTACGTCAACAGCCCCGTCTGCGGCCCCTCCCGCGCCAGCCTCATGACCGGCCGCTACGTGCACGCGCACGGAGCCTGGGCGAACGGCGTCGGCCTGCCCGCGCACGAGCGGCTGTTCTCGCGCACCCTGGCCGACCACGGCTACGACTGCGGCCTGGTCGGGAAGTTCCACGTCGGCGGGGCCTGCTCGGACGGCCGGCTCGAACCGCGGCTCGACGACGGCTTCCGGGTGTTCCGCTGGGCCCACGACTCCTATCCGGGGTCGTCCGAGAACGCCTACCACCGGTGGCTGCGCGCCGTCCGGCCGGATTTGTACGACTCCGCCGCCCGGGCCGGCTCGGGCACCGGCTTCGACGCCCTGCCCACCGAGTTCCACTACAGCCGGTGGATCGGCGACGAGACCATCGACTACCTGCGGCGCTCACGCGACACGAGCAGACCCTTCTTCTTCGTGGCGAACTTCTTCGACCCGCACCACGGATTCGGCGCGCCGAAGGAGTACGCCGACGCCTACCGGGGCAAGTCTCTGCGGCGTCCGGTCACCCGAGACCAGGAGCTGGCCGGCAAGCCCCCCGTGCTCACCGAGGCGTCCCACCGCTCCTACGCCGGCCACGCCCGCGGCTACGTCGAATACACCGAGTCCGAGCTGCACGACGTCAAGGTCAACTACTACGCGATGGTGAGCCTCGTGGACGACGAGGTGGGCCGGATCCTCGCGGCCCTCGACGAGACGGGCCTGGCCGAGAACACCCTTGTCGTCTTCACCAGCGACCACGGCGAGATGCTCGGCGACCACCAGCTCATGCTCAAGGGCCCGATGATGTACGAGTGCGCCGTCCGGATCCCGCTCATCATGCGCTGGCCGGCCGGGCTGCCCGCCGGCGAGCGGCGGGCGGAGCTCGTGCAGTGGATCGACCTGGCGCCCACGTTCCTCGCGGCGGCCGGCGCGCCGCCGCTGCCGCGCGGGCAGGGGCTGGACCTGCTGCCGCTGGCCCGTGGTAAGCGGGACGCGCCGGTCAGGGGCTGGGCCCTGTGCGAATACCGCAACAGCGGTCATCCGTACGCGGAGCCGGTGCACACCACGATGCTCAGGCGGGACCACTGGAAGATCGTCGTCTACCACGGCGCGCCGTCCACGACCCGGGCGCGCACCGGCGAGCTGTACGACCTGGAGCGCGACCCGGCGGAGCTGGACAACCTGTGGGACGACCCGGCGCACGCGACCGTCCGGGCCGGGCTGCAGGAGTCGCTGCTCGACGTCCTGGTCGCCACCGAGGACCGCAGCCGGCCACGGCTCGGGGACTGGTGAGGACGCGTCCGCCGCGCGTCCTCACCGGCCGGTCACCCGATCTCGATCAGGGTGAACTCGATCTCGGGGACGCTCCGCCCGCTGCGGTGGTCGAACACAGCCGCGCCCCACTGGGTGAACTCGGGCGTCTTGTCCCGGTAGCCACGATTGCCGCGCAGCGTCACCCGCCGGCTGTCGCGCACGCTCACCCCGTACGGGTGCGGGCCGAGCACGGTGGCCACCCGGAAGAGCACGGAGTTGGCCAGCAGGATGTCCCGGCAGCGCTCGATCTCGACCGCCTGCGAGCGCCAGCCGTAGATGTGGTCCTCGGTCTGCAGGCCGAGGAAACGCCACCCCGACACCCTGCGCAGCACCACCTCGCGGGTCTCGTGGTGCTCGATGGAGAGCTCGTACAGGCGGGCGGGCACGTCGGTGTCCTCGACGAGCAGGCCGTTCTCGGCCCAGCCGTTGATGCTCCACACGTTGACGAACGTGCCGCCACCGCCGCGCACCCAGATGCCGTACTTGTGCGCGCCCCTGTAGGTGTAGCCGGGGTCGCCCGAGGGGGCGTCCGCCGGATGCCACTTGACGAACTGGGTGGTGATGTCCGCCAGATAGGAGTCCGCGCCTGAGCGCCAGAGGAGGTTGACCGCGCCCGGGGTCTGCCGGGCGGTGTCCAGGCCGAGGCCCGTGACGGTGTTCCGGCCGCCGCGCGGGGTCGACACCAGCGCCCGTGGCGCGCCGGGGTCGGTGAAGTGCGGGTGGCCGTCGACGGCGAGCAGCCAGGTCTGCCGGGGGTGCAGGCCGATCAGGTTGGACGTGCGCCGCAGCTTGAGCGTGTCGGAGAGAACGTACCGGCCGATCGGGACGAACACCGTGTCGTGCCGGTCCACGGCCGCCTGGAAGACGGCCAGGTCGTCCTCGCCCTTGCCGATGGTGCGGCCCATCTCGGCCGCGACGTCGGCGACGCTCACCCACGTCCTGACCGGTGGCGGCGGCGGGGTGTCGGCGCGCAGGTTCGCCCGGACCCTGGCCGTGGGGGCGCCCGCCGTGAAGTCGGCGTGCACGCCTTCGCGCCTGGTCTCCCTGCCGGTCAGCGCGCGTTCGACGCGCAGGCCGTACGTCAGCTCGCGGACCAGCGCCGACGGCTTCCCGACGGCGGTGCGGGCGCCGCTGCCGGCCAGCAGGAGCAGGTCCCGGGTGGCCGAGGTGGTGCAGTTGAGCAGCGTGAGCTGGTTGCTGCGGCGGATCCGGTCGTCGTCCGCGCCGGGGATCGACGCGCTGTCGTTGAGCACCACGGCGACGTCGCCGACGTCCTGGAAGTGGGAGTCCTGGACGTAGAGGTGCTGCCACTGGCCGGGCACCGACTCGAACGCCCGTGGCGTGCGCGCGACGATCGCCCTGACGACGACGAGCTTGGCGTCGTTGTTCATCACCACGGCGGCCCGGCGCTGGCCCTCGAACCGGCAGTCGAGCAGCGTCGTCTGCCAGCCGGCCGAGGCAGCGAAGGCGTTCAGGCCCACCTCGCCGCCGCGCACCCGTACCCGGTGGATCAGGTTGGCGTTGTGGTCGATGCCCGCGCGGCCGTCGCCGGCGTCGATGTCGAGGTCCTGCAGCAGGCAGAGCTGCGCGCCGCCGAACCGCACGGCGATGGCGTCAGGGTTGCCCGGTTCGATGGTGATGTCCAGGTTCACCAGCGCGGTGCCGAACGTGTCGTTGTTCGCGTACGTGACGGGGCCGCCGACCGGGCGCCGGCGGAAGGCGAACACGTCGCGCGCCGTGCCCGAGGCGTAGCCGGGGGAGTCCGCCCCGAGGACGAAGCGGGGCCGCCGCCGGCCGTAGCCGATCACGCGTACGGAGTCGTGCACGTTCACGGGGGCCGACAGCCGGTACGTGCCCTCGGGGACGAGCACCACGCCGCCGCCGTCGCCGGGCGGGAAGTCGCGGGCGCCGCCGAGTATGTCGCCGAGCCCGTTCGCGATCCCGCGCCGCGACGCCTCGTCCACGGCCGCCTGCAGCGCCGCCGTGGCGTCCCCCGTACCGTCGGCCGGGGCCTCGAAGCCCGGCCCGCCGAGCACCACGGCGTACGGGTCGGGCGGGAGCGCGGTGAAGACCGAGGTGAACGTGGTCGGGTCCAGGTGATCAACGGGGCCGACGGGCCCGGCTGGCGCGGTCGGGTTCAGCCCACCGGCCGATGCGGCGGTTGCCGGGAGCAGCGGTAATGCGGCTGTGCTCGCGGCCAGCGTGACGAAAGCGCGACGAGAGTACATGGCTGGTTCACCCCTTGAAGCCCGGCCCGTTCCTCGATGTGCTGCGGCCGGGTGAGAACGAGACGATCAGGACGCGGGAGGCCGAGGCCCGGCACCGGGTCCGGCGGCGGCGAGGGTGGAGCCCTCGATGAGTTCGCACGGCAGCAGCTCCTGGGGGGTGCCGCCGTTCTCGATCACCCCGGTCAGCAGCTCGACGGCCCTGCGGCCCATCTCGCGCCGGGGGATGAGGAATCCGGTGAAGTCGATGTCGGAGCGGACCGGCCGGGTGGCCGAGCCGAGCGTGACCACGGACAGGTCGGCGGGGACGGAGATCCGGTGCCGCGCCGCCGCCATGAAGGTGACAGCGTCGGCCTGCTCCTCGAAGAACGCGACCGTGGCGCCGGTCGCGAGCACCGCGTCCACGTCCGGCGCGCCGCCCGCCTTGACGCCCTCGACGCCGAGTTCCGTCACCGCGTCCAGGAAGCCGCGATGGCGGTCGGCCCAGGACTCCGCGCCCGTCCCGGCTCCGACGTAGACGAGCCTGCGGTGCCCGAGCGCCACCGCCCGCCGTACCAGGGCGCCGGCGGCGGAGGCGTAGTCGGCGCCCACGTACGGCACCGGCCCGCCCGCGTCGTCGCGGCGGCCCACCGACACGAACGGGATCTGGTCGGTGATGAGCCGCGCCAGGTCGTCACGGTCGACCGTGTGGCCGAGCAGCACGCACCCGTCGGCCAGGCGCACCCGGCTGTCCTGGTCGAAGATCCGCCGCCGGCGGCCCGAGGCCCGCGCGCTGGTGAACAGCAGCAGGTCGCAGCCGGCCTCCTCGGTGCACTCCTCGATGCCGACCAGGAACGGATGGTAGAAATCGGCACTGGTGGCCGGGAAGACCGCTTCGTAGGTGAAGACGCCGAGGATGCGGTTGCGGCCCTCGGCCAGCCGGCGGGCGGCCGGGTCGGCGATGTAGCCGGTCTCCTTGATCACCCGGATCACGCGCTCCCTGGTCTCGGGAGAGATGCGCACGGCGCCCTCCGCGCGGTTGTTGAGCACCAGCGACACGGTGGTCTGGCTCACTCCCGCCATGCGGGCGATGTCCTGCTGCGTGAGACGTCTCGCCACGGCTCCCTCTCCTCGCTCAAGGGCGTCAGCTGGGAGTCTGCGACCTCACCGAGCCCGGCGTCAAGAGTGAAAGCCCAGTAATAATTCGCATTACCATGATCATGGCGAGGGCGACGGGGTCACTGCGCGGGGGCGGCGGCGTCGTGCAGCCGGGCGGCGTCGTGGCTGGGCGGGACGCCGTACTGGCGCCGGTATTCGCGGCTGAACTGGGACGGGCTGTCGTAGCCGACGCGGTGCGCGACGGCGGTGACGTCGTGGGCGCGGGAGGCGAGCAGGAGCCGGGCCCGCTGGAGCCGGATCTGCTTCTGGAACTGGATCGGGCTGAGCGCGGTGACGGTCTGGAAGTGGCGGTAGAACGCGGAAGGGCTCATGCCGGTCAGCCGGGCCAGCTCCTCGACGCGGAAAGGCTCGGCGTAGTGGTCCTGGATCCACCGCACGGCCCTGGAGACGTGGCTGAGGCTGCTGTCGGCCAGGCCGAGCTGGCGTACGGCGTCGCCCTGCTCCCCGGTGAGCAGCCGCCAGAGGATCTCGCGCTTGACCAGCGGCGCCAGCACCGCCTGGTCGCCTGGGTCGTCCAGCAGGTTGACCAGGCGGATCAGCGCGTCGAGCAGGCCGTCCGTCATGCCGGCCACGGCGATGCCCGGCAGCGCCCCCGCCCGGGGGCGGGGCAGGCCGCGTGAGCCCGCCTGCAGCAGCAGGTCGGCGATGGCCGGCGGCTCCAGGACGAGCGCCAGCCCCAGAGCCGGGCGCTCCGGGCTCACGTCCACGAAGGAGCCGCTGACGGGCAGGTCCACCGAGGCCACCAGGTAGCTGCCCGGGCGGTATTCGAGGACCCGGTCGCCCACCGTGAGTTGTTTGGCGCCCTGGGCGAGGACCGCCAGCACCGTGCCGGACATCGAGGGCGACGGCGGGCCGTCGCGCTCGACCCGCGCGATGTACAGGCCGTCGATGGCGGTGGCCTCGTCGGGCCGGACGTGCCGGGCCAGCGCCGCGCGGAGTTCGTCGAATCCCATGCTCTGGATTTCATCACACCCTTGGCGTGGAGGATCGGGCAAGAAGTGAGGAGGTTCATTCTACCGTCTGAGCAGCTCAAGCGGTGAAATGGAATCACACAGTCGGGCGGCGGAGAATCGCCTTGCTGGAGGAAAGTACATCCCGAGAAGGAGCATCGCCATGAAGGTCGGATACGGGTTCAACGCTGCCATGACCGCCAAGCCCGGCATGGGGGAGCGGCTGGTCGAGCTGTTGCTGACCGGTCTGAACGAGGGCAACCCGGCCGCGAGCGAGCACTGCCTGGTCTACCTCGTCAGCCGGTCGGCCTCCGACCCCGACGTCGTCCACGTCACCGAGGGCTGGAGCAGTGAGGAGGAGCACCACCGGCTCTTCGCCGGCCAGGCCGCCCAGGACCTCGTCGCCCAGGTCCAGGAGCTGGTCGCCGCGGAGCAGCCGTACACGGACTACGTCCCGGTCGGCGGCAAGGCCACCTTCTGACGCCGCCCCGGCTCAGAGGCCCCGGCTCAGGGAGCCGCACCACCTCGGAGCCCCCGCGCACAACCTGGGTGCCCTGCGCGCCACCCGAAACCCCGCATCACCCGAAACCGCGCAGCACCCCGCAGAAAGGAACCCCCATGTCCCGCCCCGCTCTCGACCCTGAGCTGAACACCCTGCTCGCCGGCATGCCCCTCGTCCAGGAGATCACCCCGGAGCTCCTCACCGACCTGCGCGGCATGACCGCGGTCCCGGTCGAGCCGCTGCTGGCCGGCCGGGCTCTGAACCGGCGCGAGATCACCGTCCCGGTCTCTGGCCCGGTCTCTGGCCCGGTCCCCGGTCAGGAGGGCGCGCGGATCCCGATGACGATCCTGACCCCCACAGATGCCGGCGCCGAGCCCGGTGACCGTGCCGGGGCGCCGTGCGTCTACTGGATCCACGGCGGTGGCATGATCATGGGCGACCGGTTCTCGCAGCTCGACATCCCGCTCGAATGGCTCGACCGGCTCGGCGCCGTCGTGGTCACCGTCGACTACCGGCTCGCCCCCGAGGCCGGGGGCACCACCCCCGTCGAGGACTGCTATCAGGGCCTGCTGTGGCTGGCCGAGCACGCCGCCGAGCTCGGCATCGACCCGGACCGCATCGTCGTCGCGGGCGCCAGCGCCGGCGGCGGGCTCGCGGCGGGCGTCACGCTCATGGCGCGCGACCGTGGCACGCCGGCGCTCGCGGCCCAGGTCCTGATCTGCCCCATGCTCGACCACCGCAACACCACCGCCTCCAGCCGCCAGTACGCAGGCGACCCAGGCGTGTGGACCCGCGAGACCAACGTGTTCGCCTGGAAGGCCCTGCTTGGTGACCTCCCTGACGACCAGGTGCCCGCCTACGCCTCACCCGCCAGGGCGGACGACCTGTCCGGCCTGCCCACCACGTACGTCGACGCAGGCTCGGCCGAGGTCTTCCGCGACGAGGACGTGGAGTACGCCACCCGCATCTGGGCCGCGGGCGGCCAGGCCGAGCTGCACGTCTGGGCCGGCGGCTTCCACGGCTTCGACGCCCTCTTCCCCGAGGCCGCCCTGTCCGCCACCGCCCGCCGCACCCGTACCGACTGGCTCACCCGCACGCTCACCCGCCCCGAGCCCGCCCGCGACTGACCACCGCCGGGCGAGGAGCACCGGTGAGGGCTGCGTCCGACCCCAAAGCGCCCTCAAACGGGCAGCGGCCGGCGCACGCCCTCGGTCGACTCCCGCGCGTCCAGCCGGTACGGCGCCAGCCGCACCTCGAACGGCAGCGGCTCCGCCGCCCCGATGCGATCGGCCAGGCACCGGACGGCCAGGGCGGCGATGGCGGCCTTGTCGGGGATCACGGTGGTGAGGGACGGCGTGCTGTAAAGCGCCTCCTGCGACCCGTCGATACCCGCCACGGCCACCTCCCCAGGACAGTCCACCCCGGCTTCGTACAGGGCCCGCTGCGCCCCGATCGCCAGCAGGTCGCTGAAGCAGAAGACCGCGTCGGGCCGGACGCCGGCCGGCAGGGCGAGCAGGGCGCGCATGGCGAGCAGGCCGTCGGGGCGGTCGAACCGCCTGACCGCGGGCGCGAGGCGCGGGTCGTACGTCAGCCCGGTCTGGTGCAGCGCCTGATGGAAGCCTTCCAGGCGCTGCCGGGAGGAGGCGGACGGCGTGGTCGTCACCCCGATGGCGGCGATCCTGGTCCGGCCCAGCCCGGCCAGGTGCGCGGTCACGTCACGCGCCGCCGCGACATTGTCGATCATGACATGGTCGGCGGTGATCCGGTCGCGCTCGTAGCCGCGTTCGCCGAGCAGCACCAGCGGGATCTCGTGGGTGACAGGGGCCAGCTCGTCGAGCGAGACGTGCAGCGGGGAGAGGATCACGCCGTCGAGCAGGTCGGCCCCGACGCCGGTGGCCAGGCGCAGCTCCTCCTTCGCGTCGCCCGCCGTCTCCTCGATGAGGACGGTGAGGCCGAGCCGGGGGGCCTCCGCGCGTACGTGCTGGGCGAGCTCCGCGAAGCAGGGCGTCGTCAGGCTGGGGACGGCGAGGGCGATCAGCCCGCTGCGGCCGGTACGGAGCCGGCGCGCCGACGGGTTGGGCCGGTAGCCGAGCTCGTGCACCGCCCTGTTCACCCGGTCCCGCGTCGCCGCCGACACGTTCTGCACCCCGCGTACAACGTTGGAAACGGTCTTGATCGACACGCCCGCGCACCTTTGAGATCGACCGCGGCTTCCTGCGCACGGGCACCTTCCAGGGCCGCCAGTACGCCGTCCCGCAGGGCCGCGGCATCACCGGCTACGCCTACGACTCCGCCCTGTACGCCAAGGCCGGCGTCCCCGCGCCGCAGCCGGGCTGGACCTGGCAGGACTTCGAGCGGGCCAACCAGGCCATCGCCGCCCTCGGGCTGAAGGGCCCCGACGGGCGGCCGGTCACGGGCGCCAACGACGGCGGCGGCAACGAGGACATCTTCGAGACCTGGCTGCGCAGCCGAGGCGGGCAGCTCTACGCCGACCAGAGCCGGCTCGGGTTCACCGAGGACGACCTCACCGAGTTCTGGACGTTCTTCGACCGGATGCGCAGGCAGGGCGCGGTCGCCTCGGCCGAGGACACCGCACAGGCCGGTAGCACCGAGACCAGCCCCATGGGCCGCGGGCTGACGGCCGCCGACTTCACCTGGGACGCGCCCTTCCCCGGCTACACGACGCTGCTCGGCGGGGACATATCGCGGGAAAAGTCCGAGCCGGCCCCGTACCAGTGGCGCAGGTCGTGATCACCTGTCATGATCTTGGCGAATCGTAACTGGGTCGGGAACGAGGTCGTTGATGAAGAGAACGTCGGTGCGCCGGGCGGGTGTCGTGGCGCTGGCATTGACCAGCCTGATGACGGTGGGCGCCACCGCGCAGGCCGACGCCCAGCGGCTCGCCAGTTCCTGCGGCCTCAGCTTCTGCCTGTACGAGCACGACGACTACGCCGGCGCCGAGCAGGAGTTCCTGTTCACCTCCAACAACACGTGCGCCAACGTGACCACGCTGAACAACAAGGCCAGCTCCATGCGGAACCCGTCGGCCGGCCGGATTCGGTTCTACAACAGCGCCAACTGCTCGGGCTCCTACGGCTACGCCGCCGCGCCGCGGTCGTCGGACAGCGACCTGACGAACAACGACTTCGACAACAAGACGAGCTCCGTCAAGCGGGTCAGCCCGTAACGTCCGAGGTCACAGGGGTCCGGTGAGCGAGAGGTCCGCCCGGCGGCGGAGCGCTGTCGTGGTGCTCCTGGCCGCCCTGGCGGCGGCGTGCTCGCCGCCGCCACCCCCGCCACCACCCCCGCCGCCACCACAGGTGCCGCCTCCGGGCGCGCAGGCGCGGGCGATCTCCTTGCCGTTCGATCGCTACAACTTCACCCCGGCCGACATCTCGATCATCGAACGCGCCGAGGACCTCCTCGTCCGCGACTGCATGCGGAGCAGGGGCCTGGCGTGGGAGACGCTGCCGCCCCCGGCCGAGGACGACCTGGAGCCGCCCAACCGCCGCCGCTACGGCATCGTCGAACCGGAGATCGCCCGTCTGTACGGCTACCACGTCGCCCCCGAGCGCCCCTCCGTGGCCAGGCGGAGCGCGGCGAGCGAGAGCCGTACCGCGAGCCTGTCGGAGCAGGAGCGGCGGGCCGCGTACGACGAGAGCGGCGGCTGCCTGCGGCAGGCGCGGGCGCGCATCGAGCAGGGGGCGCCCGAAGTGGACTCCGCGCTGTTCAACCAGCTCATCACGCGGACGTTCGAGCAGTCGCGGCGGGAGGCCGCGGTCGTCCAGGTCTTCCGGGCGTGGAGCGCGTGCATGCGGGCCGGTGGGTGGCGCTACGACGACCCGCTGGCCGCCATCACCGACCAGCGGTGGCTGGGCGGCGGCCCGGCCACGGACGAGGAGATCCGCGCGGCGCGGGCGGACGAGCGGTGCAAGGTGAGCACGGGTCTCGTCGCGGTGTGGGCGGTGGCCGAGAAACGCCTTCAGGAGGACGCCGTCCGCGTCCATCCTGAGACGTTCGAGGCCCTGAAGGCGGCCAAGGACCGGCAGTTGGAGACCGCCCGCACGATCATCGCCGAGGCCCGGTGACCGCCGGCGACGGAGCCGGCCGGCTCAGGTCGCCCGCCTCTCGCGGCGTTTTGCCGGGAGCGTCGCGGTCCTGAGCCCGTCGCCGCGAGTCGTCGCCGTCATGCGAAGGCTGTGTGACGGCGGCGAGGAGGGTCAGCTTCTCGGCGTCGTCGCTGCCGGGGTCCGGGTGGTAGATGACGAGCGTCCGGCCGCCGCCGACGCCCAGCCGCTCCCGGTTCAGCCGAAGCAGGCCGAGCTGGGGATGGTCGATCTCCTTGGCCGCGCCTTCGCACGCGTTCACGTCGTGGCGAGCCCAGAGCCGGCTGAACCGGGGGCTGGCCAGGGAGAGCTCGCCGACCAGCTCGATGAAGCGGGGATCGTCCGTGTCGGTGCCGACGGACGCGCGGAACCCGGCGACCATGCCCGCGCCGGCGCCCTCCCAGTCGGGGTAGAGGGCCTGTTCGGCGGGATCGAGGAACGTGTCGCGCAGCCGGTTCGCCCCCGGCACGAGGCGCGGTGACAGAGCGGTCGCCAGCGCGTTGACGGCCAGGACGTCGAGGTAGCGGCCCTCGACGTACGCGGGCAGCGCGAGCGTGGCGACGAGCTTGGCGACGCCGGGAGGAACGCTCTCCTTGCGCGGCCGGCGCCGCCGCCGGCGGGGTTCGGCGGCGGCGAGACTCAGCAGGTACGCCGTCGCGGCCTCGTCGAGCCGCAGCACGCGGGCGAGCGATTCGAGCACCTGCACGGACGGGTTGCGGTCGCGGCCCTGCTCCAGACGCAGGTAGTAGTCGGCGCTGATGCCCGCCAGCATCGCCACCTCCTCCCTGCGCAGGCCCGGCACCCGGCGCACACCGTGGACGGGGATCCCGGCCTGCTCGGGGGTGACGAGCTCACGCCGGGCCCGTACGTAGTCGCCCAGCGGGTTCGCTCGCTCGCTCATCCCTCCACGGTATGTGCCGGGACCGCGTACGTGCCTGGTCCTGTCACCCCCAGGATCGCGGCGGCCCTGGCTGTGCGCGGGGCCGGCGGGCAGCGTGGCCGGCGAAGGACGTACGAAATGAGGAGAGAGACCACTATGTCGACATATCTGCTGGTACACGGCGCCTGGCACAGCGGGGAGTGCTGGAAGCGGGTGGTCCCGCTGCTGGAGGCGGCCGGGCACCGGGTGTTCGCGCCGTCGCTGACCGGCTACGGCGACAGGGCGCATCTGCTCGGCCCCGAGGTGGGGCTCGACACGCACGTCGCCGACGTCGTCCGGCTGATCACCGACGAGGACCTCACCGAGGTGGTGCTGGTGGGGCACAGCTATGCCGGGCTGGTGATCTCGTCCGTGGCCGGGCAGGTCCCCGGCCGGATCGCGGAGCTGGTCTACCTCGACGCGATGGTCCCCGAGGACGGGGAGAGCGCGGCCGATGTTATGCCCGTGACGCGGCAGCTGATCGAGCTCGCCGCGGGATCCGGGGACGGCTGGCGGGTGCCGCCGATGCCCGAGCTGCCGCCGCCCGCGGGCCTGTTCGGGGTCACGGACCCGGAGGACGTCGCCTGGCTGCGGTCGATGCTGTCGGACCAGCCGGTGCGCTGCCTCACCGAGCCGGTCCGGCTGGGCGGGCCGGCCGCGCGGGCGATCCCCCGTACGCACATCCACTGCACCGTCGGCAAGCCGGAGGGGGTCGTCCGCCGTCCCGTTCCCGAGGTGCAGCCGAACGGCCGCCCCGCCCAGGTGTGGGAGCTGCCGACCGGCCACGACTGCATGATCACCATGCCGGCGGAGCTCACCGACCTCCTGCTCAAGCTCGCCTGAGCACGGGCGCGCGGCGGCGGCCGGCCTCCACGGCGCATCCGCGCCAGGACCCCGCCGCCCGACCGCCCGAACGCCCGCCGCGCGAACGCCGGGCACCCGACCGTCGGCTGCCCGGACACCCGCCGCGAAGCCGCCGGGCGCCCATGTGTGACCATGGTCGGCGAACAGCCGAGCCGGCCGGACGGCCTCGTGACCCCGACGCGAGGCTGCCGCGACCGGCACCCCGGAGAGAACATTGACGCACTACGCCCCCCGCCCCCAGCTCGCATGACGGCCGCCACCGAAGGATCCGCACCCCGGCGGGTGGCGCTGATCGTGGCCGTCGCCTTCTTCATGCAGAACCTCGACATCACGATCATCAACACCTCGCTCCCGCAGATGGCGCGGACCTTCGGCGTGGACGTCGTCAGCGTGAACGTCGGCATCACCGCGTACGTCGTCGCCGGCGCGGCCTTCATCCCGCTCGGCGGCTGGTTGTCGGACCGGTACGGCGCCAAGCGCGTGTTCGCCATCGCGATCGTGATCTTCGGCCTGGCCTCGATCGGCTGCGCGGCCTGTACGGAGTTGTGGCAGTTCGTCCTTGCCCGCGTCATCCAGGGCATCGGCGGCGCGTTGATGATGCCGGTCGGCCGCATCATCGTGCTCAAGAACGCCGGCAAGGCCGACCTGCTCCGCGCGACGGCGCTGATCACCTGGCCGGCCCTCATCGCCCCGGTCATCGCCCCGGTCGTCGGCGGCGCGCTGACCACCTGGTACGGCTGGCAGTGGATCTTCCTGCTCAACGTGCCGCTCGCCCTGGTGGGCACCGCGCTGGTGCTGGCGTACGTCCCGGGTGTGCGCGAGCCGGACCCCAAGCCGCTGGACTGCGTGGGCACGGTCCTGATCGTCACGGCGCTGAGCCTGACGATCTACGGCCTGTCCGAGCTGGCGCAGCCGTCGGCGCTCGGGCTGGACCTCGCCCTGCTCGCCGTCGGCTGCCTGGTGGGCGCGGTGGCCGTGTGGTGGTTCCGCCGGGCCGCCCACCCGCTGATCGCGCTGGGGCCGCTGCGGGTGCCGACGTTCGCCGCCACGACCCTGCACGCGGGCAACCTCATCCGGCTGGCGATCAGCGCGACCCCGTTCCTGCTCCCGCTCATGCTGCAGGAGGCGTGGCGGCTGACGCCGCTGGAGGCGGGCCAGGTCGTGCTGGTGTACTTCCTGGGCAACCTGGTCGTGAAGACGGTGACCACACCGCTGATGCGGCGGCTCGGGTTCCGTACGGTGCTGGCAGGCAACGGCGTGGCGGTGGCCCTGTCGATCGGGGCGCTCGGGCTGGTGGACGCCGGCACCGGGTTCGCCGTGGTCGCCCTGGTGGCGTTCGCCGCCGGGGTCACCCGGTCGATCGAGTTCACCGGGATCAACACGCTGTCGTTCGCCGACATCGGTCCCGCCGACCGGGCGGCGGCTTCGACGTTCTTCAGCATGACGCAGCAGATCTCGGTGGCGCTGGGCGTGGCCGCCGCCGCGATCGTCCTCCAGGTGTCGCACGGCTCGGCGGCCACCCCGCTCACGCAGGAGGACTTCTCCCTCGCGTTCGTGCTGACCGGCGCGGTCGCACTGGCCGGCGCCCTGCTGATGCTGCGCCTCCGCCCCGACGCGGGCCACGAGGTCACCGGTCACCGACCCAAGAGCAAGGTGGCCACCAGTGGGTAGTGACTCTCCGGTGCCGACCGAAAACGGTAAATAAATGCCGCGCAAACCGGTCGCGGAATATGCGGGAATTTGCCGGGGGTAGCAAACTAGTTCTCCCCATCGCATGGCGTCTCGGATAGCATCGTCATTCACTCGGATATTTCCGGCGGTGCGGGGTGTAACAGGATTGACGTACCAGGGGGAGGATCCAGCGGGAGAGTGGCCCGACACTCTCGACGTGGCCCGAATGCTGAAGGACGGCTGGCGTCCCCGCCCCTTCCGGCAGTTCCTGCTCAAGGTGCACAGCCGCTGCAACCTCGCCTGCGACTATTGCTACGTCTACACGCTCGCCGACCAGAGCTGGCGCTCCAAACCCATGGTCATGGCCCCCGACCTGGTCACGGCCGTCGCCGGCCGCATCGCCGAGCACGCCACCACGCACAACCTGCGCTCGGTCCGGCTGATCCTGCACGGCGGCGAACCGCTCCTGGCCGGCCACGCCTACCTGCGCAAGGTCGTGGAGACGTTACGCGCCGCGGCTCCGGCCGGCCTGCACATTGACGCGGTCGTGCAGACCAACGGAGTGCTCCTCGACGAGGCCGCCCTGCGCACGTTCCGCGAGCTCGACGTGCGGGTGGGCATCAGCCTCGACGGCGGCAGAGGGGCCAACGACCGCAACCGCCGCTACGTCGACGGCCGCAGCAGTTACGACGCCGTCGCCGACGCGCTGACATTGCTGCGCGCCCCGGAGTTCCGTCCGCTCTACACCGGTCTGTTGTGCACGGTGGACCTGGCGAACGACCCCGTCGAAACATATGAGTCGCTGGTGCAATTCGAGCCGCCGATGGTGGATTTCCTGCTGCCGCACGGCACCTGGGAATCGCCGCCGCCGTATCGATCATCCGACCCGACGAATACGCCCTATGGCGACTGGCTGATCGCCGTTTTCGACCACTGGTACGGACGCAGCGGTGAAACGGTCGTCCGCCTCTTTCAGGAGATCGTCACCCTGATGCTGGGCGGCGCGTCGGCCAGCGAGGCGGTCGGGCTGACGCCGTCCACGCTGGTCGTCATCGAGACCGACGGCACGATCGAGCAGACCGACTCGCTCAAGGTCGTGCGGCACGGCGCCCCCGTCACCGGCCTGAACGTGGTCGACCACCCCTTCGACCTGGCCCTCACCCACCCCGGGATGGTGGCCAGGCAACTGGGCGCCGACGCGCTGAGCGACACCTGCCGCGACTGCCGGTTCGGCCGGGTGTGCGGGGCGGGCCTCTACCCCCACCGCTACCGTCCCGGCACGGGCTTCCTCAACCCGTCCGTGTACTGCCCGGACCTCTACCGGCTGATCGAGCACATCCACAACCGTCTCGTCGGCGACCTCCGCCGCGCTTCTCGTTGAAAGGATCCGCATGCCCCCCAGCGATCACCGCCTGCCTCGCCATGCCCTGTCCCGGCTGGCCTCGGGGGGCGGCGGCGCGGACGCCGTACGCCACCTGGCCGCCCCGCAGCGCAGCAAGCGCCTGCTCAACGTGGTGGGCACGATGCGGATGGCCGCCGAGGTCGGCCATCCGCACGCGCGGGCCGCAGAACACGCCTACGACGTGCTCGCCGAGATCGAGAAGAAGAGCCCGGCGGCGGTACGCGGCACGCTGGCGCATCCGGCGGTGGGCGCCTGGGCCGCCCTTGCCGTCCGTTCGCTGGAGGTGGGCGATACTCCGGACGGATCCGGCGATCCGGCCCGGCTCGGCGCGGTGGCCGCCGCAGCCGCGCTCAAGTCGGGCATGCCGTGCGAGGTCCAGGCGCCCGTCTCCGGCGGCACGATCATGCTGCCGTCCCTCGGCCGGCTCGAACTGGGCGACGCCCAGGACGACGGGCTCGCCGACCTCGTCGTACGCGCCGACGGCCGGTTGGAGGCCGGGGAGCTCTGCCTGCGTCCCGGCGCCGGGGAACAGCGCGGTTGGCGTCCGCTCCGTCGGCTGGAGACCGCCGACGCCGGGCTGCGCGTGCTGGTGGACGACCTCGACACCTTCCGCTGGAGCGACACCGCCGAGGTCGGCGGACGCCTGCTTGAGCCGGAGCTCCAGACGTGGCGGGCGAGCCTGGACGCGGCCTGGACGATGCTGCGCGCCCACCACTGGACGATCGCCGAGGAGACCCAGGCCCTCGTCACCGTGCTCACCCCGATCAAGGGGCCGGCCCAGGGCATGAACAGCGCCTCCTCGGGCGACCTGTTCGGGACGATCGGCATGTCCACGCCGCCCGACGGCCGCTGGCTGGCCTCGACGTTCGCACACGAGGTCCAGCACGGCAAGCTCAACGCGATCCTGGACCTGGTCCGGCTGCTGGAACCCGACGAGAGCGACGAGCCGAACCGCTTCTACGCACCCTGGCGCCCCGACCCGCGCCCCCTGTCAGGGCTGCTCCAGGGCGCCTACGCCTACCTGGGCGTGTCCGGGTTCTGGCGGCGGCAGCGGGCGCACGAGAGCGACCTGCGGCCGCACATCGAGTTCGCCCACTGGCGGGTGGCCACGCACCTGGTGACCGGCACCCTGCTGGACAGCGGCCTGCTCACCACGGAGGGCGAACGGTTCGTCGGGGCGATGCGGCGCACCCTGACCCCGTGGCTGTCGGAGCCGGTGCCTCCCGCCGCGCTGGAGATCGCGCGGCAGGAGGCCGAGGCCCACCTGAGCACCTGGCAGGCCGCGAACGGGAGCGCTCCCGTTCACAGGCTGTAGGAGTCGAAGTCCCAGTTGAAGCGCTTGCCGTCGGCGGCGTGCAGCCGCTCCGGGTGGGTGGGCGACAGGGTGGTCTCGTACGCCGCCATTGTCCGGTCGTACAGCTCCGTGGCCTCGTCGATCCGCCCGATGGCCCGCAGGTCGATGGAGAGGTTGACGGCGGCCGAGAGCGACAGGCCGTTCTTGGGCCCGACGAAGTCGCGCACGCCGGTCAGAGTCGCCCGGCCCAGCTCGGCCGCCCGCTCCGGCTCTCCGAGCTCCGCCAGGTCGCCGGCCAGGTTGATGGTGCTGCTGAAGGTGTAGACGTGCGCCGCGCCGAGCCGGTCGAGCAGGCCCTCATAGGTCTTCTCGTCCAGCTCCATCGCCTTCTTCGCGTCGCCGCGCAGCCGGTAGAGCAGGGCGAGGTTGAGCTGGCAGCCGTAGGTGAACGGATGATTCGCGCCGTAGGTCTGCAGGTGACGCTGGTGCGCGTCCTTGGCCAGCGCCATGGACTCCTCCAGGCGGTTCAGCTGGCGCAGGGTGTTGCTCAGCGCGACCGTGGCGGCCATGGTCTCGGGGGAGTCGGGGCCGTAGAGCTTGTTCAGCCTGGTGTGGACGTCCTGGATGAGCTCATTGGCATCGTCGAGGTGTCCCATCCGCCGCTTGGCGATCGACAGGTCGCGGGCGGTGGCCAGCGTGAGCGGATGCTCGATCTTGAGCTCTCTCACGCCGTAGGCGTACGCCTCCTCGCCCACGTCGCACGCCTGCTCGTGATGGCCGGACAGGCGCACCACCCGGGCCAGGTTGTTCCAGAACGACTGCAGGTCCCACCTGTTGACCCCGTGCCGGGCGCTGCTCTGCTCCACGAAGGCGAGCTGCTGCAGCTCCAGGGCGGTGTCGTAGCGGCTGAGCAGGGCGTGGTCGAGGGCCAGGTTGTTGATGGCGCGCAGGGTCGTCTGGTCCTTCGCCCCGTATTTGGCCTCGATCGCGGCCAGCGATGCCGCGTCCTGTTCCAGGGCGTCCTGGAAGCGGCCCTGGGTGCGCAGGTTGGCGGCGTAGGTGAGGGAGATGCGCAGCGTCTCCTCGTGGTCGTTCCCGAACACCTCGCGCATCAGGTCGAACGTCCTGTCGTTGAGGTTGAACGACTCCTTGTTCGCACCGAGCTGCCACAGCACGTTGCCCAGGTGTCGGCGCAACCGCAGCACGAAGGGACTGCGGTCGCCCGAGATCGCGGTCCAGCTCTGCTGGAACTCCTCCGCCAGCGACCGCGCGGAGCGCCAGTTGGCCACGCGGTAGAGGTGGCGCACGACGTTGAGGGCGAACTCCTGCACGCGCTCGTCGTGGCACTGGGTGAGACCGGACGGGCGCACATGGGGCAGCAGGAAGGTGTACTCCTCCTGGGTGGAGATGTCCTCAGGGTCGGGAGGAGCGCCGGCGGCCAGCAGCAGGTGCACCTCGTGCCGGAACTTGTCCTGCTCCTCGGGTGTGAGCGAGTCGCGCAGCAGCGCCTGCACCAGCCGGTGCACCTGCACCGTGCCGGTGTCGGGCTCGATCCGCAGCAGCGAGAAGCGGGCCAGCTCGGCGAACGCCTGACTGCGGGTGAGCGGATTGGACAGCACCGTCCCCATGCGCTCGGCGCCGCTGTCCCTGCCGCGCTGGAAGACGAAGCGCGGGATCGGGTCAGGGCCGAAGAAGGCCAGGCAGCGAAGCACCTCGGCCGCCTCGGGCATCCGGCTCTCGACCTGGTGCACCGAGAGCTGCCAGGCGGCGGTCATCGTGTGCGGGTATTCGGTGGACTTGCCGAGCTGGAGCAGATCTCCGGTCTGCTCGGCGAGCAGCCGGACGTATTCGTCGGTGGCCATCCCGGTCGTGTCCTGGACGGCGGCGGCCTGCTCCAGCGCCAGCGGGAGATTGCCGAGCTCGTGCGCCAGGTGCACGGCCTCACTCTCGGGCACGTCGCGGCGCAGGCGCTTGCGCAGGAAGGCGACGCTCTCGGTGGTGGAGAAGACGTCCACGGACACGGTCTCGGCGACGCCGCTCCACCTGCTGTTCCTGGAGGTGATGAGCACGTGGCCGTCCTGGCTGCCCTGCGGGATGAAGGGCCGGATCTCCTCAGGATCGTCCGCGTTGTCGAAGATCAGCAGCCACCGGTCCACCGGGTCGCCGCGCTGCAACGCGTCGCGCACCGAATCGGCCGCCTCCTCGATGCCCATGCTGCCGGCGGACGGCAGCTTGAGATCCTCGGTCAGCCCGGCGAGCGCGCTCGGAATCAGCAGCGGCTGGTCGGCCGCGACCCACCAGACCAGGTCGTAGTAGCCGCGGTAGGCCCAGGCGTATTCGATCGCGAGCTGCGTCTTGCCGACGCCGCCCAGACCCTGCAGCGCCTGTGGCAGGGGCACGACGGCGGCCGTGTTGGTCTCCGTCAAGCTTTTCCGCAGCCCGTTGAGCAGGGTTTCGCGCCCGGTGAAATGTCTATTCCGACCTGGGATTTTCCGGCCCCAGATGGGCGGCATCCGGGGCACCGCCGGAGTAACGGCCTGCTCGTTCACGTCGCCTCGCCTTCTCAGTCCCACTGAATTTCGATCCTACGATTGATTCTGGCGAAGGGTAGCCACAGAATCACTATTAAGGCGTTATCCGACGCGTCTTGGATTCAATCCCGCTTTACGGGCGGCCGTAAAGCGGCGACGGGAGGCTGTATGGGCGGCGAACACGCGACCGGCGTCATCGACGTGGACGAGGCGACCTTGGAGGACCTCAGGGACCTCGATCTACCTGTGCTTACGCGAGCACTGCAGCGGATCTCCAGTCCGAGCGCGACGGTCGCGGGTTTCACGTCGGCGACCTGACCTGACGTTCGGAAGTAGTGCCGGCCCGGCTCGCCCGAGATAACAATGTCCATGGGCGCGGGCGGCGCCGGTGGATGCGCGGTACGGTGAGGTCAGGTTTATCTGTCTGCAACCGGGCGACGATGCCCTGCTAATCCGGTGATGCGACGGTGAACGAATTGTTCGGTCCTCCCGACACTAGGCGGCGGAGCGTGGCATGACTTCCAGCGGCAAGGGCCTGGACCCTTTCGTCGGGTTGCAACCATTCCGCCGCGAGGACGTCGCCAGATTCCACGGGCGGGATGACGAGATCGGCGCGCTCACCGAACGCTGGCAGTCCCATCGCCTCACCGTCCTGCACGGCCCGCCGGGCGTCGGGAAGACGTCGCTCGTCGCGGCCGGGGTGCTGCCCAGGCTCGACCTGTCGCGGTTCGACGTGCTGCCCATGGGCGCGGTGAAGCCGCCGCCCTTCGTGCCCGCGGCCGTCATCCCCCAGGGCGGCGACCCGCACGCGTTCGCGTTGCTGGCCTCCTGGTCGCCGTACGAGAACCCGATCCGGTTCGCCGGCCTGACCATCTCCTCCTACCTGCGCTGGCACCACTGGAGCCCGGACCACCGTCCGATCATGGCCGTGCTCGACCAGGCCGACGAGGTCTTCACGGCCTTCCGCCGGCCGTCGCGCGGCCATACCCAGCTGCTCGACCAGCTCAGCGACGCGCTCGCCGCCTCCGAGGACGACCTGCCGCTCCGGCTGCTCGTCGTGGTCGGCGACGAGCAGCTCGAATCGTTGCGCCGGCACGACGGCCTGCGGGCCCACCTGGCCAGGGGCGCCTCCTTCCGGCTCGGCCCGCTGAGCAGGAAGGCCGCGCTGGAGGCGTGCCGCCGCCCGCTCGAAGCGGTGGGTCACGAGTTCGAGCCGGGGGCCGACGAGGCGTTCGCCGACCTGCTGCGGGGCGAAGGGGCGGAGCCGGCGGCCACCGTCGAGCCGCTGCACCTGCAACTGGCCTGCACCGCGCTGTGGGACTCCGTCCGCGACCGCTCCGCGCCCATCGGCGCCGGCGACCTGGTGGACGTCGATGACGTGCTGGGCTCGTTCACCCATCGGATGGTCCACGAGGTGGCCCGCGACCACTTCCGCGGCGACACCGACAAACTGCTCGCGCTGCTACGGCCGATCGCCCGTCAGGACGACACCTGCGAGGAGCTGCCGCAGCCGGTCGCGCAGGCCCTGACCGAACGTCATGTGCTGCGCGCCAGCGAGAAGTGCCGCTACGAGATGCCCAAACGGCTGGTGGAGCCCTTTCTGCGACGCGCCGCCGGCGTTCCCGCCCCGATGGTGGCCGACCGGCTGGCCGTGGCCACCGCCGCGCTGCACAAGGGCTGGTTCGACGTCGCCGAGCGGTACGCCCGCGACGAGATCGGCCAGCGGCCGGACAACAGGGCGCGGGCCCGGGCCGAGTCGCTGCTGGGGGATCTGGCGTACCTGCGCGACGACGTCGACTCCGCTCTTGAGCACTATCGGACGGCGGCCCGCCACTACGACGCGACGCCGGGATCCGAGCAGATCGTCGCCACCCACCTGACCGCCATCGGCACGATCCTGCTCGATCGCGGCGCCTACCAGGACGCCGTCACCCAGCTGGAGTCGGCGGCCAGGCGCAGCAGGGAGCCCGCCATCAGGACCGAGCTGGCCTGGGCGCTGTGGTACGTCGGCAGGGAGAGCGGGGCGGTGGACGTCCTCGACAGCGCCATGCGGCAGAGTGGTGAGCGGCCCGAGATCCTGCGGGCCAGGGGCGAGATCCTGTCCGACCTGGCCAGGCCCGAGCGCGCCCTGAGCGACCTGCGCAAGGTCGAGCCGCACGAGCAACCCTCCACCCAGGCCGCCTACGCGCTGGCGCTGGCGCTGAGCGGCGACGTGCGCAAGGCGGTCGAGGCGGTGCCCCGGCTCGACGTGGACAGCGACGCGGCGACCCTGCTGCGGGCGGCGCGGGTGATGAAGGAGGCCGGGCGGGACTCGGAGGCGTCGCGGCTGGCCTGCCGGGCGCGGGACAGCAGGGGCAGGCGACCGCTCCCGCCGCAGTTGACCGCAGCGGCCGACCGGCTGATTGGCACGGCCTGACGAAAAAATTGGCCGGAGTTTGTCACAGGCGTGACTGGTGGTGCTCTATTATCATATCGAACTTCGGCTTTCAACCGATGTGCCATTTGGGAATCAGAGGCCGCCAACGTCCGTTTTCGCGATATAAGCGGTCGCGGGCGTGGAGCGGACTTCGTGCGTGGTTTTATAGATAATTCGTCCTTTGTGTGGTCTTGGGTGGGATCGACCCTGTCCATGCTGGGCAGCCGCACCATCGGCGTGACCTACCCGCTGCTGGCATATGGTCTCACGCAGTCACCGACGTCGATCGCTTGGGTCATGTTCGCGTCGACGGTTCCTGGTCTGTTGTGGTATATCCCGGCCGGGGCGTGGATCGACAGGATCGGCCCGCGCCGGGTCATGGTGTGGAGCGAGTTCGGCCGTGGCCTGCTGCTCGCGGGGATCGTGTTCGCACTGGTCACCGACACTCTTGAGCTCAAGTTGCTGCTGGTCGTCGCACTGGCCGAGGGAACGCTCTCCGTGCACTCGTCGGTCGCGGAGACCGTGCTGATCCCGTCCACCGTCAAGCCGGACAAGGTGGAGAACGCCTTGGCTCTGCATGAGGCGTCCGTGCACGGCATGGTTCTGGCCGGTCGTCCCTTGGGTGGGCTTCTTTACGGATTTAGCCCCATTGTCGCATTTGCTACAAATGCGGTGATGTTGTTCGCGGCGGCCGCGACACTCAGCGGGCTCCCTCGCGATATCAGGGGGAAAGGAAAGCCGCTCGGGAAGATTTTCGGGGAGATGCGTGGCGGTCTGACCGAATTGCGGAGGAATCGCTTCCTTCGTTCTTCGACGCTCATCACGGCGTTCATCAACTTCATGGTGCAGGGCATGATCGTGGTATTCCTGTCGGAGGCCACGGACGACCATCTCCCCTCCGCCCTGGCCGGCGCCATCCTGGCCGCGTCCGGCATCGGCGGCGTCATCGGGGCGATCACCTCGCTCCGACGGGGCCGGGCCGACCGGCGGCTCCGGCACCGGCCCGTGATGCTGGTGCACCTGTGGGCCTGCATGGTGGCGCTGGTGATCCCGCTCGTCTTCCTCCAGGCGTGGTGGTCGTTCGCGGTCGCGCTGCTCATCATCGGGCTGGCCGGAGGGCTCAGCAACGTCACCATGCGCACGGTGCTCTATGAGGCGCCGCTCGACGAGGTCGCTCGTGTGGCCGCGGTGTCCCGCCTGGGCAGCTACAGCGCCGTCGCGCTCGGGCCGTTGCTGGCCGGTCTGCTGGTCGGGTGGGTCGAGTCCTGGGTCGCTCTGCTCATCCTCTGCCTCCCCATGGGTGTGCTGACCCTGGCCATGACCACGATGCCGGGGTTCAGGAGCGCCCTGGTGTCCGTGCCGAGGCTAGAGACCACGATGCGGGAGATGGAGACAGCCCTGCGCCACGCGGAGGCGGCCGTACTCACGGCGGAGGTCGCGCTGGGCAGGGCCGAAGGGGTCGTGCGGCGGATGGACGACTCCCCGTACGGCGACGAGGGCGCCGAGCCGCCCGTCACCGAGCCGCACGACGCTGGGCCGAACGTCGCCTCGTCGTTCGTTGCCGAACCGCACGTCGGTGGGCGCGTCGCTGGGCAGCAGATCTCCGCTTCGCAGGCTGTCGCCACATAACCGATCGGTGACGAATGGTGCGGCAAGCGCCACTTTGGGTTGCAATCGGAGCATGGCGAGGAGACTTGGTCCGCTGCTGCGCTCATGCGCCAGGGTCGGCCTCACCGCGGTGATCGCCGCTGGGCTCATCGCGGCCGGGTTCCCGGCGCGGGCCGCGCCGGAGTTCCTGGACGAGGACCAGCTCTCCATCCCCCTGGAGCGCCTGCCCACCGGCACGTGGCCGGTCGTCGTGGTCAATCCGGGGCCGGCCGTCGATGTCGAGGTGCGTGTCGCGGGGCGGCTCGCCGACGCCATCGCGGTCAAGGGCGCCACCAGGGCTCGCGTTCCGGCCGGGGGCGTGGCGACGTTCACCGTGGTACGCGGCACGCGCCCGCACGCCGGCACAGGTCAGCTGGTTCTCATCTCGGCGGACGGCGTGGACCGGTTACGGGTGGCGGTCACGGCGCAGTCGTCCCTCCTGGAGCGTTTCCCGT
Source organism: Nonomuraea sp. NPDC048892 (assembly GCF_040649735.1). NCBI lineage: Bacteria > Bacillati > Actinomycetota > Actinomycetes > Streptosporangiales > Streptosporangiaceae > Nonomuraea > Nonomuraea sp. NPDC048892. Next base: position 102,729 of record NZ_JBEZFZ010000005.1, read on the forward strand.
TCCTGCCGTATGCCGGCGGCTTCCTGCTGCTCGTGGCCTTCGTGGCGGCACCGCTCACGTGGCGGCGTCACCGGCGCGCCCAGTCCCAGCCCCATGAACAGCCCCAGCCCCAAGAGCAGCCCCAGGAGCAGGAGGAGGCGGAGCCGGCGGAGGCGGAGATCGGCGGGGAGGGTGTGGCGCCGTCGCCGGCCGCCCGCGTGCCCGCCGCCTCGGAAGGCTTCACGCACAGCGACGAGCCCGTACGGGACGACGAGCTCAACCGCGCGGCCTACGTCCGCCAGCTCGCCAGGCTGGCCCGCGAGGCGACGCCGCCCATGGTGATCGGCGTGTTCGGCGAGTGGGGCACCGGCAAGACCTCGATGTTGCTGCAACTGCGCGAGCAGCTCGAAGAGCTCGACAAGCAGGCGGAGGAGCTTGGTGAGGACGCCAAGTGCGCCTTCGTCTGGTTCGACCCCTGGCGGCACCAGCACGAGGACAACCCGGTGCTGCCGCTGCTGCACGCCATCGTCAACGACCTCGGCCTGCGGAACAGGGAGAACGTACGCCAGACGCTGCGGACGATCTCCGATGTGCTCGGCTCGCTCGTGCTGTCGGCCACGCTCAGGGTCAGCCTGCCCGACGTGCGCCAGTCGATCGAGGACTACGACGGCCAGCACTTCCGCATCCGTTCCGAGCGCACGCGGCTGGACGAGTACCTCGGCTCCCTCATCGACGCCGCGCTGGCCGCGAAGGGCAGGGAGCGCCTGGTCGTGTTCGTCGACGATCTCGACCGCTGTGATGCCGACCGGATCACCGGCCTGCTGGAGTCGCTGAAGCTGCACTTCAACCGGCGCAACTGCGTGTTCGTGCTGGGTGTGGCCAAGGGCCCGCTGATCGCGGCCGTACGGGAAAAGTACGGGGACGAGCCGGTCGGCGACTACCTGGATAAGATCATCCAGTTTCCCTTTGAGATGCCACGGATGTCCGAGGCGGACTTCAAGCGCTACCTGGACCGCCTGCTCGCGGGCAAGGAGATCGAGCCGGCGAGCGGGATGTTGAAGTGCGCGCTGCCGCGCAACCCGCGTTCGATCAAGCGCTTCGTCAACGTCCTCATCCTCCAGGACCGCGTCGCCAGGGAGGCGCGGGACCGCGCTGGGGACGACGGGCAGGAGCGGCACGGCCGCGTCACCACGGGGACGTCCCACGGCCGCTACGACGTCTCGATCCTGGCGGCGGTGCTGCTGCTGCGGGACCGGGCGCCGGAGACGTACGCGCGGCTCACCGAGGAGCCGGCGCTGCTGCGCCGGCTGGCCGGGTCGGCGGAGCAACCGGCGGACGCGACGGTCGCCGGCATCGCGGGCGAGCTGCGCGGCCTCGGGGAACGGGTGCCGCACGACGCGGGCTCCTACATCGACCTGGTACGCGACTCGCCGCAGCCGAGCGACGTGATGGCCGCGGAGTCGCAGGACGACGGGCGGTCATCGGTCGCGCCCTGGATCAGCAGGCAGGAGGAGCTGCCGCTGCGGGGCCCGCTGGACGACCTGGCCGGGCTCGTACGCGAGCGACTGGACCGCAGGGTCGGCGACGACGGCGCGCTGATCGACCCGGTGGTGCGCTTCGGCGGCGAGGCCGAGCCGCGCGCCCGGGGGCTGGACGAGATCCTCGGCTCGCGGACCGGCAAACTGCTGCTGACCGGCGCGGCGGGGACGGGCAAGAGCGTCCTGGCGGCCAGGCTGGCGCGCCGCCTGTCGGAGCGGCGGGACGGTCGCGTGCCGGTGTTCCTGCCGTTCGCGGCGCTGAAGCCCGAGCACACCGCCCACGTGCCGCCGCCACGAGCCGGGCAGCCTGCGACGGCCGGGCACTCCACCTACGAACGGGCGCTCACGCACGCGCTGGCGGCCGAGTACGGGCTGTCGCTCGCGGACGCCAACGCCATGCTGGTACGGCGGCGGCTCATTCTGGTGCTCGACGGGCTGGAGGCGCTGAACCTCAGCACCCGCGCGGACTTCCTGGCGTGGGCGGAGCACACCGAGCACGACGTGATCATGACCGGCAGGGTCGGCTCGGCGCCGGGGTTCGAGGCGGTGGAGGTGGTCGGGGTGGTCGCGGCCGAGGCGATCGCGCGGCTGGAGACGCTGCTCGCCACCCGTCGGGTCGATCCAGGCCGCCTGCTCGGGCTGACCCCCGAGCTGCTGGGCTCGCCCGCGCTGTTGGCGCTGCTCACCGGGGCGCCGGAGTGGATCGACGAGCTGCCGCCGGAGCCGGTCCGGTTCGTGCCCTGGTACGGCGAGCGGGCGCTGGCGGCGACGGCGGTGCCCGGGGTCGAGGCCGGGATGGTCGCCGAGGGGCTGTGTGAGATCGCCGCCGAGATGACCAGGCGGCGGACGGAGACGTTCCTGGGCGACGACCCGGACGTCAGGGCGACGCTGCGGCGCGCGGGCGTCCGGCCGATGGACGTGTCACCGCTGCTCCAGGCTGCGGTCGGGGCGGGGTTGCTGCGGCAGTGTGAGCCGCACGTCTTCCACTTCGTGCACCGGCAGGTGCGCGAGCACCTGGCGGGACGGTGCTGAAGGCGGCCTTCCCCGGACTCTCCAGAGGACGTTGAACGGAGCCGAGCGACGCTGAACGAAGGTGCGGGGCGGACGGCCGGAGTGGGGCGGTGCTGGATGAAGGGGTGGGCGGCCGGAGCGGGGCGGCGTTGACCCGGTCCGGTGCCGGTGCGCGCGGGACGGGAGAGACCCGCTCAGACCAGGCCCAGTGCCAGCATGGCGTCCGCCACCCGGCGGAAGCCGTCGATGTTGGCGCCGGCCACGTAGTTGCCGGGCATGCCGTACTCGTCGGCCGTCTGCAGGCAGCGCCCGTGGATGTCGCGCATGATCTCCTGAAGGCGGTGCTCGGAGAACTCGAACGTCCACGAGTCGCGGCTGGCGTTCTGCTGCATCTCCAGCGCGCTGGTCGCGACCCCGCCCGCGTTGGCCGCCTTGCCCGGCCCGAAGGCGACGCCCGCCTCCAGGAACACCTTGATGCCCTCCGGCGTGGTCGGCATGTTGGCGCCCTCGCCGACCGCGAGGCAGCCGTTGTCCACCATGAACGCGGCGTCGCGGCCGGTGATCTCGTTCTGCGTGGCGGACGGCATCGCCACCTCGCAGGGCACCTCCCACACGCTGCGATCCGGGCCGAAGGTGACGTGCTCGCCCCGGCGGGCGGCGTAGGTGTCCAGGCGGCCGCGTTCGTGCTGCTTGATCCGCTTGAGCAGATCCAGGTCGATGCCCTTCTCGTCGAGCACGTAGCCGGAGGAGTCGGAGCAGGCCACCACGACGCCGCCGAGCTGCTCGACCTTCTCGATCGTGTAGATCGCCACGTTGCCGGAGCCGGACACCACGGTCCGCCGGCCGTCGAATGACGTGCCGCGCGCCTTGAGCATCTCCTCCACGAAGAAGGCGCATCCGTAGCCGGTGGCCTCGGTCCGCACCTGCGCGCCGCCGTACGCGAGTCCCTTGCCGGTGATCACCCCGGACTCGTAGCGGTTCGTGATGCGCTTGTACTGGCCGAACAGGTAGCCGATCTCCCGCCCGCCGACGCCGACGTCACCCGCGGGCACGTCGGTGTACTCACCGATGTGCCGGTAGAGCTCCGTCATGAAGCTCTGGCAGAAGGCCATCACCTCGCGGTCGGAACGGCCCTTGGGATCGAAGTCCGAGCCCCCCTTGCCGCCGCCGATGGGCAGGCCCGTCAGGCCGTTCTTGAAGATCTGCTCGAAGCCGAGGAACTTGACGATGCCCAGGTAGACCGACGGGTGGAAGCGCAGCCCGCCCTTGTAAGGGCCGAGCGCGCTGTTGAACTCGACCCGGAAGCCCCGGTTGATCTGCACCTCGCCGCGGTCGTCCATCCAGGGCACCCGGAAGATGATCTGCCGTTCCGGCTCGCAGATGCGCTCGATGATCTTCGATTCGGCGTACTCGGGGTGCTTGCCGAGAGCCGGGCCGACGCTTTCGAGCACCTCGCGGACCGCCTGGTGGAACTCGGCCTCTCCAGGGTTGCGGCGCAGGACGTTGTCGTAGATCGACGACAGCTTTTCGTGCAAGGTGCTCTCCCCACTGGCTTGGTGCAATGGCCCTCACTTTACGGTTTTGCATGTTGTGAGAAGTACGCGCCCCGGTCTGGCCGATCAGTCAGCCGTCCCCGCCGGCGCCGGAGGTTCGTCGGTTACCCGCGTACGGGACGCGTTTCCGGCCGGATCTGGAGGGCACCCACCTCGCATAGGGCGCGATCTGCTGAAGGGAGCGGCGGGCGGCCTCGCCGATCCTGCCGCCGAGCCGGTCGGACGCCCGTGACGGCGATGGAGCTGGGCGATGGAGCTGTCGGACTGGGAACGCCGCGTTCTGGGCGAGATCGAACAGGATCTCCGCCGTGAGGACCATGCGTTCGTCCGCCGCGTCGAGTCGTTCGACGCCTCCTGCCGCAGGAAGGAGAGGCGGCGCTCCGGCCGGGGCGAGGTGTGGTGCGTCCTGCTGGTGGTCATCGTGCTGGCCACGCTGCCGATCCTGCTGGTCCTGCTGGCCGGCCACGCCGGCGCCCCCGCGGTGCCTCCCGTGCCCGCGCCCGGCCTCACCTGGGGAATCGTCGGCCCGCCGATGTGACGTCCGACGCTTTGGAACGCCGGGGTTCAGGGACGGGCCTTGGCCAGGGCGCGCAGCTCATGTTGCCGGCGTTGCCGGAACAGCTTGCCCAGGTCGCGCAGCCGCCGTTCGTCGGTCGTGCGGGCCAGCAGCGGCAGGAGCGTGCTCTCCTCCTCCTGTACGTGACGATCGACCGTGAGCGCCAGGAGGGCGTGGACGCCGGCGAACTCCGCACTGCCGGGCTCGGCCCGCCGCAGCGCGTCCAGCAGCACCTCCGCCTCCTTGTGCTGCTCCAGGCCGTGATGGGCGTCGAGCAGGGGATAGACCACGTCTTCCTCGGCGCGGGCGTGGGCGGTGATCAGGGCGTGCAGCGCGCCCACGATGGCCCGCCGGTCGCCCTTGCCGGTGTTCAGCCTGGCGAACAGCTCCTCCACCTTGCGGTGGTCGGCCAGGATGAACGTGATGACGTCGTCAGCCATGGCCGCCCGCTACCCCGTTCACCCAGCGGCAAGCGCGGCCCTCATGGCGTCGGCGGACGACGTCGCGCGGCGGCGGCAGGGCCTCACATCCGCCGTCAGGGAAAAGTGAGCAGGCGATTGAGACGATCGGCCGGGGGTACGTGAGGGGACTCAGCGCACCGAGCGGTGCGCGTGCACCAGCGAGGAACCCTCATGAGACTGGATCTCAGCGTCAGCATGTCCGCCGGCGCCCCCGTCGTCTCCATCGGTGGAGAGGTCGATCTGCTCGTCTCCGACGATCTGTACGAATTTCTCGCCACGGTGATCAGCCAGCGCGGCCCCCGGCTGAGCGTGGACCTGCGGCGGGTGACCTTCATGGACTCCAGCGGCGCCTCCGCCCTCCTGTCCGCCCGCCGGTTGGCCCGCGCGCTCGGCGGGAACCTCACCCTGATCGGCCCCAGCGCACCGGCGGCACTGGTGCTGCGGACCGTCCTCCCCGACCAGCCCCTTGGCTCGGCCGACCAGGATCTCGGACCGTCCGATCAGGCTCTCGGAGCGGAGCCTTCCGGTGCGACCGGCTCGGGGTGATTTCGGGCGCCGCCGCTGGGTAGCACCAGGGGTCGCACGCAGGTTACCGACGGTGAGGAGCGGGCCGATGAGGCAGCCGGGCACATCCCTTGCGAGGTCGGCGCTGGCCGCCACCTTCGGCACGGCGGCGCGCCTGCGGCACGGACGGCCGCTGCACCCGGCCGGGCTCGTGCTGGACGCGCATATGCGGCTGCACGGCGCCCCGCGCCCGTGGGGGACTCCGTTCCTCGACCAGGCGATGGAGCTGCGTGGGGTCGCCCGCCTGTCCCGCTCCGTCGGGGTGCCCGCGCCGCTGCCCGACATCCTCGGCATCGCGCTCCGCTGGGAGCAGCAGGACGGCACCGTCGCCGACCTGCTGCTGGCCAGCACCGGCCGTAACCGGATCGGCCGGCGGGTGCTCCGGCCCGCGGGGCGGTGGACGGGGATGTACTCCAGCCTGTTCCCGTACCAGGTGGGGGAGCGGCGGTTGTTGCTGGGCGCGTTGCTGCACACGCCCGTGTCGCTGCCCGCCACGTTCGACGCGCTCGCGCTGGCCGCCGAGTTCGGCCCGGTCGTGCTCGAACTGCTGGTCGCCGCGCCCACGGGGCCGTGGCGGCTGTTCGGCCAGGTGCACCTTTCCGCGCCGGCGCGGCCTGACGCGGAGCGCCCGATGCGGTTCGACCCGATCAGGCATCCCATCCAGGGGCTGCGGCCGGCGGGCTGGCTGAACGAGATCCGCGGCGCCGCCTACACGGCCGCCCAGCGCGTGCCCGATGTGCCGGAGAAGACCGTACTCCACGCGGGCGCGGCGCCCCACGAGCCCGTCGCGGTCACCGGCTCAGCTCACCGTGCCGAGCCGGTGACCGCGTCGAGCCGACGGCCCAGGTGATCGCGGGGGACCAGGCGGCTCACGTGATCGTGCGGAGCCAGGCGGTTCAGGTGACCAGGCCGTTGCGGTAGGCGTACACCACCGCCTGTACGCGGTCGCGCAGGTCGAGCTTGGTCAGGATGCGCGACACGTACGTCTTGACCGTCTCCTGGCTGATCACCAGCGTCGCGGCGATCTCGCTGTTGGACTGGCCGTCGGCGATGAGCCGGAGCACCTCCAGCTCGCGCGGCGTGAGCGCCACGTTGTCCGGTGTGTCCTCCGTGGGACGGATCCGTGAGGCGTACCTGCCGACGAGCTTTCTGGTCACCTCGGGCGCCAGCAGCGCGGCGCCCGTCGCGACGGTGCGGATGCCGTGCAGCAACTGCGCCGGCGGGGCGTCCTTGAGCAGGAAGCCGCTGGCGCCCGCGCGCAGCGCCTCGTAGACGTACTCGTCCAGGTTGAACGTCGTCACCACGAGCACCTTGACGGGGTCGGCCACCCCGGCGCCGGCCAGCAGGCGGGTCGCCTCGATGCCGTCGAGCACCGGCATGCGCACGTCCATGACCACCATGTCGGGCTTGAGACGCCGGGCGAGCTCGACCGCGGCGCGCCCGTCGCCGCACTCGCCGACCACCTCAAGGTCGGGCTGCGCGTCGATGATCGTCGCCAGCCCGGTGCGGATCAGCGTCTGGTCGTCGCAGATCAGGACCCTGATGGGCGCGGTCACGACCGGCTCCCCACCGGGACGTGGGCCCGTACCAGGAAGCCGCCGCCCGCCTGCTCGTTCGCGCTGAACTCGCCGCCCAGGGCGTCGACCCGGTCGCGCAGCCCGGCCAGACCGCGCCCGCTCCCGCCCGGCGAGCCGGCTCGCGAGCCGGAACCATCGGTGCTGACCTCCACGCTGATCTCCTTCTCGCCGTAGCGCACGCGGACCACAGTAGGGGCGCCAAGGGCGTATTTGAGGGCATTCGTCAGAGACTCCTGGACGACCCGGTAGGTGACGAACTCCGCGCTGCCGGCCGGATCGGCGGCCTCGCCCTCCTCGGTGAACTCGACCGGCTGCCCGGCTTGGCGGGTCTGCTCCACGAGGGCGTGCAGGTCGCCGGCCGTCGAGGACTCCCTGGGTTCGGTGTGGTGGCCGGGGTCGAGCAGGTCGAGCATGTGGCGCAGGTCGGTGATGGCCCGCCGGCCGGTGTCGGTGACGGCGCTGAGGGTCGCGTCGAGGCGGTCGGGCGCGGCGGTCAGGTAGCGGGCGGCCTCGGTCTGCACGACCATCGCGGTCACGTGGTGGGTCACGACGTCGTGCAGTTCGCGGGCGATGCGGGTGCGTTCGGCGGTACGGGTGGCCTCGGCGACGTGGCGGCGGCGTTCGGCCTCGGCGGCCCTGGTGCTGCGCAGCCAGGAGCCGACGCCCCACGCGAGCACCAGCAGGAAGTAGAAGATCACGTACCCTTCCAGCCGCTCCGTCGAGCCGAGCTGGTTGAGCGCGATCGCCAGCGGCACGTAGGCCACCGAGAGCAGGACGGCGGCGACGCGCCGGCCACGTTCGAGATGGGCGCCCGCGCTGATGAGCGCGATCGGCAGCGCGATGCTGGTGAACGTGTGGTAGGCGCGGATCTCGTCAATGGCGAAGCCGACCGTCACCAGGACGAGGCACACGGCCGGCCACCGCCGCCGCACCGCGAGCGGGAGGCACTGCAGGGCGATCACCACGTACGCCAGCGCGTCGATTGGACGGACCGGCAGGTCACCGACCTGCGTCCCCTTGCCGTGCAGCACGGGAACCAGCGCGGCGGCGCCGAGCAGCAGCGCGAAGGAAAGGTCGCGGAGCACGACGTCAGACCGCTGCCACAGGTCGGCTAGCCGCCGGAATACGATCACCGCACGAGCGTAGCGGCCGGGCAGGACCGGCGACCACCGCGGCGAGGGACCGAGCTCACGACCCTGCCACCGGTGCGGAGTGGCCGCCGCGGCGGCCACGAGTTGCTGCAACAGCCGCATGACGACTCCCTTGTGCTGATCCCTCGCCCCGGCCGCGGCATGAGCGCCGCGGTCTCGTCGAGAACGGTAGGAAATCGCCGCTCGCGAATCGTCACCGCGCGGTGGACATTCCGCGGTAGCTCGCACGGGGGATGGCTCCGCCGACTTAGGGGCCGAGTTAGGGGCCGAGTCAGGGGCCGAGTTAGAGGCGCGGCTTCCTGGAAAGGAGAAGTCCCTGGTCAGCGCGCGACAGGGGGACGAGCGCCGATGGGGGAGACGAGATGAGCCGTACAACTGCAGGGAAGACGGTGGCGATCATGGCCACGCTGACCGTGGCGGTCGCGACACATCCGGCCGCGGCGCACGCGCGCAGCCCACTACCCTGTCCGCCGGGCTCCACCAAGCCGACGGTGGTCCTGGTGCACGGCGCGTGGGCGGACACGTCGAGCTGGGGCGGAGAGGTGGACGCCCTGCGCAAGGCCGGCTACACCGCGCGCGCCATCGGAAACCCGCTGCGCAACCTCGACGACGACGCCGCCACCGTCGCGGCCTTCCTGAAGACCGTCTCAGGGCCGGTCGTCCTCGTGGGGCACTCCTACGGCGGCTCCGTCATCACGAACGCCGCCGCGAACGCCACCAACGTCAAGGCCTTGGTGTACGTGGACGCGGCCGTACCGGACAAGGGCGAGACCACCGCGCAGCTCAGCGGGTCGGGCTCCGCGCTCGGCGCCGCCCCCGACACCCTGTACGACAAGGTGTCCTACGCGAACGCGCCCGTGGGAGCCAGCGACCTGTACCTCAAGCGGGAGCCCTTCCTCCGCTCGTTCGCCTCGGACCTGCCCAGGGACACCGCCGAGCGCCTGTGGGCCACGCAGCGGGCCGCCTCGACGAACGCGTTCCATACGCCGTCACGGGCGGCGGCGTGGAAGAAGATCCCGTCCTGGTACTTCGCCAGCACCGGCGACCGGATCATCACGATCGAGTCGCAGCTGTCGATGGCGAAGCGGGCCGGCTCGAAGGTGACCAAGTTCGCCGGGGGGTCGCATCTGACGCTGGTCTCGCATCCGGAGGCGGTCGCGTCCGTGATCGGCTCGGCGGTCTGCTCGGTGAAAGGGGAGTAGCCGGTGAGGGCGGCGTAACCGCGAGCCGGCCGCCGTGCGCCCGCCGCCGTCAGCGTCGGAGTGCCGTCAGCGCCGGCCGCCGTCAGTGTCTGTTGCTATGCGCCTGCCCGGACTGCCGTTGGCGTCGGGCCGCCTCCGGCCAGCCGGTCCAGCAGCTCGCGCAGCAGGGCGTGCTCGCCGGCGGACAGCCCGGACGGGTCCTCGTCCACGAGGGCGAGCAGGGTCAGCGCCGCGCCGGCCCGCGTCGCGGGGACCGCCGCCCCGCCATGGGCGGGCCGTCCGGCGGCGGGCTGGAGTACGGCGGCCAGCGCCGCCTCGCGGACGCGGTCGGACAGCCCCATGTCACGCTCGCCCACGGGCTGGGTGATCAGGCTCAGGGTGACGCCGACGTTCGCGGCCAGAATCTGCTCGGCCGCGTCGCCGACGGGGACCGTGAGCAGTCCTTGACGGGCGGCCACGGTCAGCAGGTCGCGCAGCATGGCGTGCGCGGGCGCGGTGACGGCGCAGGGCTTGCCGGGCTCGGCGCGCCCGTAGAGCAGCGCGTAGAAGGCGGGGTGTTCCAGCCCGAACGCGACATGCCGGTCCCAGCCGTGACGGAGGTCGTCCAGCGGGTCGCCCGTGGGGTCGGCCGGCTGGACGTACTGGGTGAAACCGTGGTTGATCACCGCGTCGATCAGGCCCTGCTTGCTGCCGAAGTGGTGGTACAGGGTGGGCGCCTGAACGCCGGCACGCTCGCACACGGCGCGCGTCGACAGCGTGCCGTCGCCGGAGCCTTCGAGCAGTTCGGCGGCGGCAAGCAGCAGCCGGTCGCGGGCCTCGCCGCTCTGACCTCGGGTTCTCATGTCGCTATAGTATCTCGTATATCGCTACATTGATCTGTGTAGCGAATGTAGCAAGGGGGAGACTCATGAAGACCTGGTTCATCACCGGCGGCACGCCCGGCGGTTTCGGCATGGCCTACGCCGACGCGGCGCTGGAAGGCGGGGGTCGCGTCGTGCTGACCACGCGCCGCCCGGAGGAACTGCGCGGGTGGGCGGCTCCGTACGGCGACAGGGTGTTCGTCCTGCCGCTCGACGTCACCGACACCAAGCAGGTCGAGGCCGCCGTGGCCGAGGTCGAGAGCCGGTACGGAGCCATCGACGTGCTGGTCAACAACGCCGGTCGCGGCTGGTTCGGCTCCGTCGAGGGCATGGACGAAACCGCGCTGCGTTACGAGATCGAGCTGAACTTCTTCTCCGTGCTCGCCGTGACCAGGGCTGTGCTGCCCGGCATGCGCCGGCGGCGGAGCGGCTGGATCGTCAACATGTCCTCGGTCGCCGGCCTGGTCGGGATCCAGGGCTTCGGCTTCTACAGCGCGGCCAAGTTCGCCCTCGAAGGGATGACCGAGGTGCTGCGCCAGGAGGTGGCGCCGTTCGGGATCAAGGTGCTCGCCGTGGAGCCGGCGGCCTTCCGCACCCGGGCGTACGCCGGCTTCGCCGCCGAGTCGGTCGACGACGACCTGCCGGAGTACCGGCCGATGCTGGCTGAGGTGCGGGCCGCCATGGTCGCGCAGGACGGCCGGCAGCCCGGCGATCCCGTACGTGGCGTCCGGGCGGTGCTGGCCGCGATGAACCAGGACGACCCGCCGCGGCGGCTCGTGCTCGGGAGCGAGGGGTACGACACCGTGGTCGGGCAACTGGAGGCGATGCTCAGCGAGCTGCGCGGGCAGGAGGCGGTCGCGCGGGGCGCGGACTTCCCGCCCGGTCAGTGAAGGAGAACGTCAGAGAGAGGAGCGCCTGAAAGGGGCCGTCCTGTTAGGACCTCATCCCCCTTTCGGCCTGCGCCGCCTCAGAGCCACCCAGGAAGCTGGGGCGCCGGCCCGCCGCCCGGCCCGGTGACACCGTGCGCCGGGCGGCCGGAGAGATAGGCGGCCAGGCCGGCGAGGGTGCCGGTGACCTCAATGGGGGCGTCCGAGTTCGCGATCGTCCACGTTCCGATGTGATCGGTGGCCGTGAGGGTCAGTGCCGGGCCGCCGAGGCCGGAACGGCTGCCGGAGATGTCGTCGATCAGCGCGATGAGGAACCCGGCCGGGAGATCGTCGAACGTCACCCCGGCGTCGAGGTCCACGGCGTGCACCATGAACTCGCGTGCGCGCATCCAGGGGACCTCGCTCGCGGGGATGGCCTGGCCCCGGGAGGTGCGGACCTCACGGCTCCACTGCCGCTCGTCCAGCTCGGCCAGCCGCGCCTCAAGGGTGCCCGACGCCCGGACGGCCCAGGCCCGCAGCTCGGCCGCCGGCAACTTCGCGCCCGCGTCGATGTCGGCGTCGCGCTGCTCGCGGGAGGCGTACATCGGCCGCTCCTCGCCCGTACGCGCCCAGTACGCCAGGTTGAGCAGCGCGTCGGCGTTGGCGGCCACGTGGGCCAGCAGGTGCTTGCCGCTCCAGCCGTCCAGCGCCGACGGCCCGTCCAGCCGCTCGTCCGGCATCGCGGCCAGGGCGTCGAAGAAGATCCTTGTGCCCTCGGCCAGCCAGCGCATGCTGTCGGCGAGGGTGCGCTTCGTACCCGTCACAGGATCACTTCCGAACGGCCGGTCTCGGCGTGGATCGACACATCGCCTCCAATGGTGGGGGTCGAGGCATCGTATCGCCGCCTGATCGGGCGCCGGCGCGGCGGCCCGGCGGCCCGGCGGCCCGGCGGTTCGTGCCGGCCGATGACGTACTGGTACTCCTTACTGCCGGTCCATGACGATGACCGGAGCCAGCAGACAACGTACGCCGGACCACAGGTCGTGCGTTGCGACGACGCCGGCGCAGACGTTGGCGTGTGAGCGTGCGGCCGCGGTGGCTTGGCCGGAGGCGACGGTGACGGCCAGGAACAGCGCCGCGGCGAGGAGCAGGCCCGCTACCAGCGCGGTGGCGCGGATGAGGCCGTGGGCGGATGGCGGCATGGGCGCTCCTTCGGCGTGAGCGATCGTGCTCCGTGGGCGATCGTTTTCATGCGTGTGCGGTGGGCGGCATCACGACTGTCGGTGAGGGGCGGGGGTGCGTCAAGGGAGGGCGGCTCAGCTGTGCTGGTAGAAGCCGGGCGGGTCAGAAGAAGCCGAGGCGCGGAGCCGTGACGTCGATGGTGTCCTTGACCAGCGCCAGCGCCGCCCCCAGCGGGCTCGACCGTCCGCCGCTCACGACCACGTCCCCGGCCTCCTGGCAGCCGAACACGACCGCCTTCTCCGGCCCGGAGAGCGCATACAGGGGGTCACCCGGCTCCGTCTCCTCCAGCCGTACCTCGACAAGCAGCGGCTGGTCGGCGCGGGCGCTCGCCACGGCGCGCAGCCGGCGGCCCCTGGAGAGCGCGGCCGGCGCGGTGACCGCGCAGGACTGGTCCACCGGCTGCGCCTCCACCCGCACCGACGCCGGGTCCCAGCCCCAGGCCAGCGCCGCCAGCAGCCGTACCTTCGTGGCGGAGTCGGCGCCGGACAGGTCGGCGGTGGGGTCCGCCTCCGCGATGCCGCGCCGTTGCGCCTCGCGGATCGCGTCCGGCAGCGGGTCGCCCGCGGCGAGGCGGTCGAGGACGTACGTGACGGTGCCGTTCGGGCAGGCCCTGATCGTCGCGCAGCCCAGGCCGCGCAGCGCCGTCCTGGCCAGGTCACCGGCCGGCAGGGCGGCCCCGGTCGCGCCGGAGATCCGGATCATGGCGTCATGTGTGCGGGCCGCCTCGCCGAGCTCCCGCCAGTGGGTGAGCAGGTGGCTCTTCGTGGCCGTGACCACGTGCACACCACGGCGCAGCGCGAGCAGGGCCTCGTCGGCGGCCTGCCGCCGCACTTCGGGCGAGGACGGCACGGCTTGGACGAGCACGCGGGCCCCCGTCCGGTCGAGCGTCTCCTCCAGCGGGCCGAGCGGGCTCCACTCCGCGCGCGGCGGCACCGGCTCGCCTGGCTGGAGCAGGCACTGCGCCGTGCTCGCGCGGACGGCGCGGACGACCGGCCGCACGCCGTGCCGCAGGGCGAGGTCGTCGGCGTGCTCCGCCAGGTGCCCGGCGAAGGCCCGGCCGACGGGACCGAAGCCCGAGAGCACCACCTCGGCCTGACTCACTTCACTCATGATTCCCCCAGAAGTCACGTGTCACCTCGTCCAGGCCGTACGGACGCGCAGGGCCTGCACGTTGGCCAGCTCGTGGACCCCCCACCGGCCGAGCTCGCGCCCGTACCCGCTGGCCTTGACGCCGCCGGTGGGCAGGCGCGGATCGGTCGCCGAGATCGTGTTCACGAAGACGGCACCGGCCTGGATCCCGGCGCCCACGGCCGCGGCGTGATCCTCGTCGGAGCTCCACACGCTGCTGCTCAAGCCGTAGCGGGAGGCGTTCGCGAGGGCGATCAGCTCGTCGTCGTCCGCGCCGGTCGTGAGCGCCCCGAGCGGACCGAACGTCTCCTCCGACAGCAGCACCGAGGGCCCGTCCACCTCGACCACCGACGGCGCGAACCACGCGCCCCGGCCGGATTCGGGCGCGTCGGCCCGCGCGATCAGCCGGCCGCCCGCCGCCAGGGCCTGGGCCTGCTGCTCGCGCAGCGTGTCGCGCAGGTCGTGCCGGGCGAGCGGCCCGACGTCGGTCTTCTCGTCCGCCGGGTCGCCGACCCGCAGCTCGTGGACGTGCGGGATCAGCGCGTCCACGAACGCGTCCCGAACGTCGCGGTGCACAAGGATCCGCTTGGCGGCGATGCAGCTCTGCCCGTTGTTCAGGAACCGGGACCGCGCCGCGGCGGCGGCAGCGGCGGGCACGTCGGCGTCGGCCAGGACCACGAACGGGTCGGATCCGCCCAGCTCCAGCACGCACTTCTTGAGCGCGGCGCCGGCCCGCGCGGCGACGAGCGCGCCCACGCGGTCGCTGCCGGTGAAGGTGACGGCGGCGACCCGGGGGTCCCCGATGATGTCCGAGGCGGTCGGCGCGTCCACGACGACGGTCCGCAGGACGTTCGCGCCGAACGCCGCGCGGAACACCTGCTCGATCGCCAGGGCGTTCCCGGTGACGGACTCGGCGTGCTTGAGCACGACGGTGTCACCGGTCGCGACGGCGGGCAGCATGGCCCGGATGACCTGCCACCACGGGTAGTTCCACGGCAGGATGGCGAAGACCACCCCGATCGGTACGATCCGCACGATCCCGGTGTCGCCGTCGAGGTCGAACGTCTCCGGCCGCAGCATCGAGGGCAGCTCGCGGGCGTAGTAGCGGCAGGCCGCGACGCACTTGTCGATCTCGGCCCGCGCCTGCGCGATCGGCTTGCCCATCTCCTGGGTGATCAGCGCGGCGAACGGCTTGCGCCCCTCCGCCAGCAGGTCGCCGAGCCGGCCGATCGCCGCGACGCGCTCCTCCGGGCGCGACCGCGCCCAGAGCGAGCGCGCGGCGGCGTCGAGCACCCGGTCCACGCCTTCGGGAGTCGTGTACGGGTAGAAGCCCAGCTCGTCCCCCGAAGCAGGATTTATCGTGACAATGCCTGCCTCGGTCACGTGTCGGCCCCAGAGACGGCGTGGACCTCGCGCAACCAGCGGGTGAACCGGCCGGTGATCGTGACCGGGTCGATCAGCAGCTTCGCGATCCCCTGGGCGTTGCCCTCCTCGATGCGGGCGTACAGGAAGGCCGGCCCGTCCACGGCGAGCAGCTCACCGAACGCGGCCCGCAGCCCGTCGGCGGTGCCGGCCCTGCGCGTGGTCCAGCCGGCGGCGGCGGCCAGCCGTTCGAGGTCGATCCTGGAGGAGTAGGTCGGCAGCGCTCCCGTCGATCCGTACACGCCGTTGTCGAGCAGCACGAGGAGCAGGTTCGGCGGCGCGAGGTAGCCGCCCGTGGGGAGCACGTTCGGGTTCATGAGCAGCGAGCCGTCGCCCTCGATGCCGACGACCTTCGGCGCGGACGGGTCCACACTGAGCGCCAGCCCGGTCGCCACCGAGCCCACCAGGCCCATCGCGTCGAGCAGGTAGAGGTGGTTGTCGCGGTCTTGCACGGAGGCCAGCTCGCGGCTGGTCGCCGCGCAGGTGACGACGACGGGGTGGCGGTCCGTCAGGCCGGCGAGCACGCCGAGCGCTTCGATCCGCTTCATCAGGCGACCTTTCCGTCGGTGTTCCAGAAGGACCCGAGGACGACCACGGGCCGGTACGTCATGACCGCGTGCACCCCGGCCTCCCGTACGGTGTCGTGCCAGTCCTCGGGCCCGCTCCTGCGGTCCAGCTCGATGACGGGCAGCCCGACGGCGCGCAGCACGGCCGGCATGGGCCGGCTGATGGAGTGGATCATCGAGTTGTACTCGCCGAGACTGCCGCGCGTGTTGGCGAAGATCAGCAACGGCAGATGGTACGACAGCGTGAACGTGGTGAGCGCCGTGAGCGCGTTGCCGAAGCCGTTGTCCTGCATCACCACGGCGCCGAGCCGGCCGGTGAAGGCCACCGCGCCCATCACGCCGATCGCCTCCTCCTCCCGCGACAGCGGGGTGACGCGCGGCGAGGTGCCGTCCGCGCCGCCGTCGGACGCGATCAACGAGGTGACGATCGGCGCCACGGTCACGGACGGGATGTACCCGACCCGCGCGGTGCCGGCCGCCCAGATGCCGTCGGAGACGGCCTCCGCATAGGTCATGTGCGGTGACTCCTTTCCAGAACGTTCTGTCAGACGGGGAAGGCGAGGGCGCGGAAGAGCACGGCGGGGTCGATGTTGCCGCCGGAGAGCACGGCCACCGCCCGGCCGTACCTGGCGGGGTCGGCCAGGTGGGCGGCGACGCCGAGGGCGCCGCTGGGCTCCACGACGAGACGGGAGCGCCGGGTCAGGGCCGTCACCGCGGCGAGGATCTCGTCCTCGCCCACGGTGACGATGTCGTCGACCGTCGCCCGCATGATCGGGAAGTTGAGCTCGCCCACGACCGTGGTCCGCGTCCCGTCGGCGATCGTGCGGGCGGTCGAGCGGGCCTCCCACTCGACCCGGTGCCCCCGGGCGAGCGAGGCGCGGGCGTCGGCGGCCAGCTCGGGTTCCACACCGATCACCCGGGTGCGCGGGGACAGCGCCGCGACGGCGATCCCCACTCCCGAGATCAGCCCGCCGCCGCCGACCGGGACGAGCAGGGTGTCGATGTCGTCCAGGTCTTCGAGCACTTCGAGGGCGAGCGTGCCCTGGCCGGCGATGACGTCGGCGTGGTCGTAGGGCGGGATCAGGGTCATGCCGCGCTCGGCCCGTACGGTGTCGGCGACGCGTTCGCGCCGGGCGGCCGGGGCCATGACGACCTCGGCGCCCAGCTCCCTGGTCGCCTCCACCTTGACCGCCGTCGCCCCGTCCGGCATGACGATCACCGCGGGGATGCCCGCCGCGCGGGCGGCCCAGGCGACCGCCTGGCCGTGGTTGCCGCTCGAATGCGTGACGACGCCACGGGCGCGGACGCCGGGACGCAGCCGCCCGATCGCGTTCACCGCCCCGCGCAGCTTGAACGCCCCGACCGGCTGGAGACTCTCGGCCTTCAGCCAGAGCTCTCCCGGCGCCCACGAAGCGGGCAGCAGCGGCGTCCGTACGACGTCGCCGGCGATCCTGGCGCGGGCCGCGACGATGTCGCCGGCCGTCACCGCGAGGCCGGGCGCGCCAGGGGACACGGTCCGCATGTCAGTCACCTTCCCGCACCGCGATGGCGTCCAGCTCGACCCGGGCGCGGTAGGGCAGCTCGGCCACAGCGATGCAAGTGCGGGCCGGCCGGGGCTCGGGCAGCGTCTCCTGGTAGACCGCGTCCATGGCGTTGCGGTCGTCCATCGTGGTCAGATAGACGGTGATCTTCACGACGTGGCGGAACTCCAGCCCCGCCGAGGCCAGCTTGGCCCGCAGGTTCGCCAGCGCCTGCCGCGTCTCGGCCGCGACGCCTCCCACCACCACCCGGCCGTCGGCGACGCCGAGCTGACCGGAGAGGAAGACGAGCCCGGTCCCGGTCTCGCGTACGGGACTGTACGGATGCCGCGCCTGCGCGGGGCTCGCCGGTGCGTGGTCGGTCATGACATTCCTCTCAGACCTGGCTCACGGGGACGTCCGTGACGACGTGGCCGCGCATCCGGCGCAGCAGGAACGTCACGGGCACGGCGGCGAGCACGAACGCGCAGCCCGCGACCGCGATGTAGGAGTGCACGCCGAGTGAGGAGTTGACCGTCTCGCCGGCCACGACGACGTCCGTCGCCCCGAGGATCGCCGATCCGACGAAGCTCATGGTCACCGAGCCGATCGCGACCATGACCATCACCATGCTGGAGACGGTGCCCTGCCGCTCGGGCGGGGCCAGGATGGAGGCCAGGTTGAACCCCGAGGTGACCAGCGAGCCCGCCGTGAGGCTCAGCATGAACGAGCAGATCACGGCGATCGGCAGGTTCGCCGCGCCGACGGTGAACATCGCGACGGAGGCGATCGTCCCGAGGGTCAGACCGGCGGCGAGGGGCCAGGCCGGTCCCACGCGGGTGGCGATCGCGCCCGCCAGGATGCCGCCGAGCATGATCCCGATCGACGGGATGCCGAACATCAGGCCGAGCGCCGCCGGCCCCGCGATCCCGTAGCCGAGGCCCTCGTCGGGTGAGACGTCGATCAGCAGGCTGAACAGCGCGAGCAGGCTCCGGTACGCACCCGTCCCCATGACCACCACGAGCAGGCCGAGCCCGAGCACCGCGGAGAGGCCGCGGATGTCGATCACCGGCTCGGGGACGCGGCTCAGCACGAAGTACCAGACGAGCAGCGCCACCACGCCCAGCACGAGCGCGGCGATCGGGGCGAGCCCCAGCCAGCCGAACTCCTGCCCGAGGCTGATGTAGACGAGCACGCCCGCCAGCCCGCCGCCGAGGACGAGCGCGCCAGCGACGTCCACCTTGCCCGGCGTCGTGATCCGCGAGTTCGGGATCACCAGGCGCACGAACAGCGCGGCCACGGCCGCGAACACCGCCGAGACGACGAACACGAACTGCCAGCCGAAGACCTCCGTCGCGACCTCCAGCACGAACGGCTGCACGATCCCGAACGCGGCCGAGCCCGAGGTGACGACGCCGGTCACGATCATGGCGAACTTGGGCGCGCAGACGTCCCTGATGATCGCGACGGTGAGGAACAGAGCGGCGACGGCGGCGCCCTGGAGGGCCCGGCCGAGGACGAAGATCCCGATGTTCGGCGCCATCAGGCACACGAGCCCGCCGAGCCCGGCGACGACGAGCGTGATCACGAGGACCTTGCGCTTGCCGTGGATGTCGGCGGTCTTGCCGAGCAGCGGCGCCCACATGGCGCCCGCCAGCATCGCGCTGGAGTCGAGCCAGGCGAACTGCGTGGTGTCGAAGGCGTCGCGCAACTGCGGCAGGACGAAGGTGGGGGAGGCGAGCACGGTGTCGACCATGACGTTCACCAGGACGAGGACCGCGACGTAGCCGATGACCCGGCCGGTCCAGCCGGTGTGCAGATCGGCCGGCGGCCTTACCGCTGTGGTGTCGGAGCTCATGTCTGGCACGAGCCGCTCCTTTCTGGCAGCGTGAGTTTACGGACGACGCCCTGCTGGGCGACCAGGACGACGTGCTCGGGCGCCGACAGCAGGCCGATGTCGCGCAGCGGATCCCCTGCGCACAGGACGAGGTCGGCGGCGTAACCGGCGCGCAGCGTCCCGAGCGTGTCCTCGACGCCGAGCAGCCGGGCGCTGTTCGAGGTCGCGGCCCTGATCGCGGCCATCGGCGACATCCCCAGCTCGACCAGGCACGACAGCTCGAAGAGGTTGCCGCCGTGCGGCGAGATCCCTGAGTCCGTGCCGGCCGCGATGTCGACCCCGCGCGCGATGGCCGCGGCGATGTTCTCCATGGTCCGCTCGTTCCAGCGCAGCTTCTTCTGGTAGCGCCACGGCGTGGTCTTGCGCGGGTCCAGCGGCTGGAAGACGGTCGACAGCGTCGGCACGAGGAAGGCTCCCCGCTCGCCGAGCAGGTCGCAGCCCTCGTCGTCGATGCCGAAGCCGTGCTCGACCGAGCGGACACCGCCGCGGATCGCGGCGAGGATGCCGGCCCGCCCCTGCGCGTGCGCGGCGACCGGGCGGTCGCGGTGGCGGCGCGCCTCGTCCACGACCGCGGCGATCTCCTCGTCGAGCAGGTCCTGGTCGTCAGGGTCGTCGTGCGCGCTGCTGATGCCGCCGCTGGTGCAGATCTTGATCAGGTCGGCGCCGGCCCGCAGCATCCGCCGCGCGGCCTTGCGCACGCCGGGCACGTCGTCGGCGATCTCGCAGTAGTCGAGGTCGAGGTTCCTGCCGCCGGGCAGGGTGCCGTCGGCGTGGCCGCCGGTGTGGCTGATCACGCCGACCGAGGTCTGCAGGCGGGGGCCGGGGACGAGCCCCGCCGCGACGGCGTCGCGGAACCCGGCGGGCAGCCCGCCCAGGTCGCGGGCCGAGGTGACGCCGGCGTCGAGCGTGCGCTTCATGCGTTCGGTCGTCTGGAGGACGCCCAGGACGGGGTCCGTCAGGAGTGCGGCCTCCACGAGCGACCGGTCGGACGGGACGCCCAGGTGGGTGTGGCAGTCGAACAGCCCGGGAAGGAGTGTTCCCCCCTGGCCGTCGATCGTCCTGACGCCCGCGCGGGGCTCGGGCGCCCCTGCCGCCGGGCCGGCGTAGGTGATCCGGCCGTCGTCGCCCGACTCCAGTACGGCGTCGTCCACGGCCCGCTCGCCGGCCCCGTCGATGAGCCGTACGTTGTGCACCCGCAACGCGGCTCCGTCGTTCGATCCCACTCGTCGCCCTGTCCTCGTTCGCCGGCTGTTGACGAGCGACACGCTAAGGTGATCGCATGCTTCGGCCGCCGAATCGCTGGAAATCTGCTCTCTGTGGCTGATCAGTGCAGGAAAGCTGATGTGATGCTCTCTTCGACGTTCGACGAGCTCGACGTCGCCATCGTCGACGCCGTACGGTCGGCGCCGCGCGCGAGCTGGCGCGACCTCGGGGAGGTCCTCGGGGTCGATCCGGCCACCGTGGGCCGCCGCTGGGCCCGGATGGAGTCAGAAGGCGCCGCCTGGGTCGCCGCCCATCCCTCGGGCGGCGCGACCCCCGCGTGCGCGCTGGTGGAGGTCGACTGCGCGCCGGGGCGGCTGGCCGAGGTCGCCCGCGCGCTCGCCGAGGACACCTACGCGGCCACCGTCAAGGTGACCAGCGGCGCCAGGGACGTGCTTGTGCTGGCCCAGGCGCCCGGCCTGGACGAACTGTCCAGCTACCTCCTCGACCTCGTGGCGCGGATCCCGGGCATCTCCAGGATCCGCAGCCACGTGGTCACCCGGTCCACCCTGGAGGCCAGCCGCTGGCGCGAGGGCGCGCTCAACCCCGAGCAGCGGCGCCGCCTCGGCTCCGACACGGGGCGCGGGTCAGGCGGCGCGGGCCCGCTGGACGACGTCGATCTGCGCATCCTGCGCGCGCTGCACACCGACGGGCGGATGTCGTTCGAACGGCTGGCCGAGCACGCGGGCATCGGCCCGGTGCCGGTGCGGCGGCGGCTGACCCGTATGCAGCAGGCGGGGCTCGTTACCTTCCGCTGCGACATCTCCCGCCATCTGTCCGGCCGGTCGGTCTCCGCGGTCTACTTTGGCTCGCTGGACGTCCAGGACCTGAGCGCCGCAGAAGAACGCATCCGCTCGCTGCCGGGGGTGCGTGCCTCCACGTTCGTCGCCGGGCCGTTCAACGTGATCGTGGACGCGTCGCTGCGATCGACCGCCGAGGTGCACGATCTGGAGTGGCTGATGAGCCAGGAAGTGCCGGCGCTGCGCATCCAGGACCGGTCACTGGTGCTGAGCATGACCAAGCTGCTCGGCCGCATCCTGGACGCCGAGGGACGATCGGTGCGCGCGGTGCCGCTCATCCCCTCATGAGGGGCCGGGGCGGCGGTAGGCGCGCAGGAACGCGTCCACCCCGTCGGCGATCACCGTCACGATCTCCGCTTCATCCTTCGAATCCTGGGTATCCAGCGTGTCCAGCGCAAGGCCGATCGTCAGAGCCGTGAAGTGGCGTGCCGCGAGGCGGGGATCGGCGGCCATGAGCTCACCGCCGGCCGTCAGCGCGGCGAAGCGCTCTTCCAGCATCCGCTCGGGACGCTCGCGCACGGCCCCCGCCAGCCGGGGGACCGCCCAGTGCTGCGAGGTCAGGCGGCGGAAGGTCACGTAGTCGGACGACGGCACGGTCTGCGTGACGACCCGCCGGCCGAACGCGGTCAACGCCTCGCGCAGGTCGCGGCCCGGCGTCAGCTCCTCCTCGATCGCGGACTGAACGGCGCCCACCAGCGCGTCGTTGACCCGTTCGAGCACCTTGAGGAAGATCGTCGCCTTCTCGCCGAAGTGGTCGTAGACGGTGCGTTTAGAGACCTGCGCGCGGGCCGCGATGGCGTCCACGCTCGCCCGTTCGTATCCCTCGGCGATGAACAGCGCCTCGGCCGCGTCCAGGATCGCCGCCTTCTTGCCCTCCGACCGGCGGCGACGCCCGGGAGTCTGCACCGCCGCGATTGCCCTCGACATGGGCCAAGCCTAGGCCACCTCCGCCCGCCCGGCTTCTAAAAGCACACTAGCTAGTGTACTTTTGGCGGTCCGGGACGGCGAGCGCGTCGGCGTGTTCTCCGCGGCACCCCGTCCGAGCTCGGCGGACATCCACCACCAGGAGGCAGTCACATGGCATTCGACCCGGCCGACCACTGGAAGGGATATCTCCCCCCGCCCACGTTCGAGGAGTACTCCGCCCGGTACGCGGACTTCTTCCGGATGCGGCGCGAGGACGGCATCATCGAGGTCCGCCTGCACACGGACGACGGCCCGTACGTGCACACCCACGCCGCGCACAACGTGTGGCCGCGCGTGTGGCAGGAGGTCGGCAACGACCCCGAGAACCACGTCCTGATCATCACGGGCACCGGCGACAGGTGGATGTCCGGCAGCCCGAAGGGCCTCAACCCCAAGCCCGCCTCCGACCTGGAGCCCGACCACATACACAGGCGGATGATGGACGGCTGGAAGCTCATCGAGAGCTTCATCGGCAACATCGACATCCCGACCATCGCGGCCGTCAACGGGCCCGGTGTGCACACCGAGTTCGCGATGATGAGCGACGTCACGTTCGCGACGCCGGACGCCGACTTCATGGACCCGCACTTCTGGCTGGGCTCCCCGCCCGGGGACGGCCAGTTCATGGCGCTCCAGGCGCTCATCGGCCCCAAGCGGGCCGCGTACTACGTCTACGCCGCCAAATCCATCCCGGCCGACAAGGCGCTCGAATGGGGCATCGTCAGCGACGTGCTGCCGCGCGAGCAGTTGCTCGATCGTGCGTGGGAGCTGGCCCGGTTCATCATGAAGCGCCCTCGCTACACGCGGTGGGCGGCGCACAACATCATCTCCAGGCACTGGAAGAAGACTGTGAGCGAGGACTTCGGCTTCCACATGGCGCACCAGATGCTGGCCAACGTGGCGAGCAAGTCCCTGGTGCCCGACCCCGAGCTGCTAGCCGACTCCGAGGCGCGCAAGCTGTTTTGACCCGGCTCGGCGGGCTTCGGCCGGAGGAGCGCGAACGATGATCGAACGGCACGAACACCTCGGCCGGCTCCTCACGGACGCCGCCACCCGACTCGGCCCCGGGCCGCCCTGGCTGGTGCTGGGCGTCGTACCGCTGGGCCGGCCGCCGGCGGGATCCGGCCTGGCGGCAGGGGCCGGTCTCGCGGACGGTGACGCGTTGCGGCGGTGGGTCCGGCGGCACGTCGACGCGTGGCCGGCGCCGATCGGGATCGCCTCAGAACCGCCGGAGCCCCATCCGGACAGGGCCGTCTTCACACCACCCGGCCGGCCCGCCGGCACGTACTACTGCGAGCTGCACGCGGACGGCTCCGCGCTCGGCGCGCTCCAGGTGGGAACGCTCAGGGCGAGTCCCACCGACGGCGGGGAGGTGTGGGCGATCGGCGAGGGGGCGCTGGCGTGGATCACGATCGCGCTGCTCCGCCTCCTGACGTCCTACGCCACCCGCGCCGACGAGACCGGCTCGGGGGAGGGTGTCGTCGAAGCCGTGGTCATCCCCGCCACCGGCGACGGTCGTGTGGTGCCGATGGAGGTGTGGAACCACGACGGCGGGACGTACGGCCGGGCGGGAGTGCGCCGGCCGGCCGCGGCCGGCACCGCCCGCCGCACCGTCGGCCTGGCGGCGTGCTCGTCTCCCGCCCTGACGGCGACGGCGCGACCGCTCATCCTCGACCTGCTGCGCCGGTTCGGGCTGTCGGAGTCCCGCCACATCGACCCGGCCGGCGTCCTGCGGCGCAGGCACTTCACCGGCCACGACGAGCTGATCCACACCTGGGCCGACGCGATCGGCGTCCCGTCGGAGCCCTGATCGCGTCCCGCCGTTCGTCCCTGATCAGGGATAGGATCCCATATATGAGAAGCCTTCAGCGGCAGGCGCCCGGAAGCAGTGGGCCCGACCGTCCAAGCGATCCATCTCCCAGCGATGTCGATGCTCGCCTGGCCGGTCGGCTCGCCGAGTTGCGGACCGAGCGCGGCTGGTCGCTGGACGACCTCGCCGGCCGGACGGGCGTGAGCCGTTCCACCCTGTCCCGGCTGGAGCGGGCGGAGATCAGCCCGACGGCGGCGCTGCTGGGCAAGCTGTGCGCGGCCTACGGCCGGACGATGTCGCACCTCCTGGCCGAGGTGGAGGCGGAGCCGCCGCAACTGGTGCGTTCCGCCCGGCAACTGGTGTGGCGGGACGGGGAGTCGGGCTTCACCAGGCGCTCGGTGTCCCCGCCGCACCCCGGGCTCAAGGGCGAGCTCCTCGAAGGCCACCTCCTGCCGGGCGCCGACATCCCCTATGACAAGCCACCCGTCCCCGGCCAGGAGGAACACATCTGGATCTTGGAAGGCGCGCTGGAGTTCACCGTGAACGGCGTCGTGCACGAGCTCCAGACGGGTGACTGCCTGCGGTTCCGACTGTGGGGACCGTCTCACTTTCACAATCCGGGCCCCGGCCCGGTCCGCTACGCCGTGATGATCGTTCTGCCGTGACCGGACACTTCAGAGACGAGGACGTCATGACAGATCCCGAGACGATCATCCGCCCCGCGACCACGGAGGATCTCAAGGACGTGGCGGAGATCTACGCCCACTACGTCACCCACACCGTGATCACCTTCGACCAGACCCCGCCGCGCCTCGCCGACTGGCAGCAGCGCCTTGCCGACCTCACCGCCCGCAGGCTGCCGTTCCTGGTCGCCGAGCACTCGGGCGACGTGGCCGGCTACGCCTACGCCGGTCAGTGGCGCCCCAAGCCGGCCTACCGCTACACGGTGGAGAACTCGATCTACCTGGCTCCCGGCCTGACCGGCAGAGGACTGGGCGGCGCCCTGCTCGGCCCCCTGATCGGCGAGTGCGCGACGGCGGGCTTCCGCCGCATGATCGCCGTCATCGCCGACACCGGGAACCCGGCCTCGGTCACCCTGCACGAACGATTCGGCTTCACCCACGCGGGCCGGCTGATCGACGTCGGTCACAAGCACGGCCGCTCGATCGACACCATCCTCATGCAACGAGCTCTCACCGCCGGCTGAGCCGCGCGCGAGTCAGAGCTGTCTCGTCATGAACACACTGTGCACATCAGGCCGATAGTCCGCGAAGGGCTCGCAGTACGCGAAGCCGAACCTCTCGTACAACCTCCTCGCGGGAAGGAAGAACTCGGTCGAGCCGGTCTCCAGGCTCAACCGGGTGAACCCCATGGCCTTGGCCTCGGTGAGGATGTGCTCCATGAGCAGGGACGCGATCCCCGTACGCTTGCGGTCGGCGGCGGTGCGCATCGACTTCAACTCGGCGTGCGCCGCGTTCAGCCTCTTGACCGCCCCGCACCCGACCACCGCCTCGCCGTCCAGCGCCGACCAGAACGTGACCTCGGGCCTGCGCAACGCGTCGAGATCGAGCGCGTGCACACTCTCCTCGGGCGTGGTGGCCCGCATCTCCCGCATGTGCTCACGGAGAAACGCGGCGATCCGCTCCCCGGACAGGTCGTCCACGACGATCCTCACCTGATTTCCCACATTTGAGACTCTATCCCACATTCGGGATATCGACTGTGGTGCCAGTGCGTAGTCGTCGATCTATGCCTTTCCCATCCTTGGACCATCGATGAGCCAGCCCGGCGGGTGTCGTCTCCATGAACGCCGACGACAACAGCTACCTTTCCACGCAGATCAGAGGTTCGCCGAAAGCCCGGAGCAGCACATGAACAAGATCGGGAAATGCGCCGCAGTTCTCGCCATGACCGTGAGTGGCGCCCTCGTCGCCGGCGGCGGATCGCCGGCACTGGCAGACCCCCACCCCGTCTTCGATGCCATCGACGACATCGTGCCGGACGCGGGTTTCCTGCCGAACCTGAGCAAGGCGGCTTCGATGCTGTGCACTCCCGGGGCGCGGAACTTCAACGTCAAGAGCGACGGAGGCCGGATACCCATCCGTCGCATCGACAACTGCGCACTGGGCGCGCAGCAGAATTCGGCGCCCCCGCCGGACGGCGGCCCCCGCTCCGAGACGGTGGTGGAGATGCAAGATTGCGCGGCCGGCGACCGGATGTGTGCAGCCACGGCGAGGTGTCCAAGGGGGAGAAGCGCGACCGACGGCGGTTTCCGCCTCATTCCCGGCGGATCCGGAGGGTGGACCGCGACGGAGAACCACGCCGTCAACGACGACGCCGGATCCGGATGGTTCGTCGAAGTCACCGACATCCCGGACGACCTGGTATTCCTTCAGGTGTACGCCGTCTGCGCCTACGCGACCCCATGACCACATCCCTCAGGGGTGGGAGGAACGGGCGAACTCGGCGGGGGTCTGGCCGTACCGGCTCTTGAAGGCATCGAGCTGTGACGTCAGGAGCGGCGGGCGGCCAGGCGGCCCACGTGTTCCTTGACGGCCAGGATCAGGGCCAGCGTCTCGGGGCCGAGGAGCAGTCCGGCGCAGAGCAGCCGGTACCAGAAGCCCACCGTCAGCGGCCCCTCGGCCAGCCCATCGGCGGCCCAGCGCAGGACCTCGGCGAAGACCGGCAGCAGCAGGAGGCAGAACCAGGCGGCCACGCCGGCCCCGCCGGCCAGCCACACCCAGCGGAACCAGCGCCCGGTACGCAGGTCGGCCTCGCTCGCGTCCGCCAGCTCCGCGGCCTCCTCCGCGCTCAGCCGGCCGAACGCCCGCTTCAGCATCAGCGACTTCACCCGCCACAGGTTGCGGCAGCCGAGCGCGTTGACCAGCACCGCGTACAGGTCGGTGCGCAAGAAGACGAGGCACTGCCAGAGCATCTGCATGACCTTGATGAACACCCAGGCGGCCAGCAGCGACCCGACCAGCTCAGGAGCCCGCCAGAGGCCGAGGTCGATCAGCAGCCGGCCGGTGAGCAGGGCGGCGAGCAGCACGGAGTCCACGGCCAGGCCGGCCAGCAGCGGGCCGTACCGTACCCGGCGCGGCAGCGTCCACAGCTGGGTGAGGTCCGTCTCGAAGACCAGCATGATCATGCGGCGGTCGACGCCGAAGCGGGTCTGGATGCCGAGCGCCCGCGCGCCGAGCCAGTGGCCCACCTCGTGGCTGGCCGCCGCGAACCAGACGAACGGCAGCCAGGCCAGCGAGCTCAGCCCGATGTCGGCGAAGGGGAAGGCGTCGGTGGCGGGCGCGGGGATCAGGCTCGGCCGGAAGGCGAAGACGCCCAGCGAGAACAGCAGGCAGGCGGCGTAACAGGTCCAGGCCACGCGGCCGAAGAAGGGGCGGACGACCTCGGGGCGGACGCTGGTCATCCAGCGGCGGGCCTGGATCGGCGCGGTGCGTACGGGATCGGGCGCGGCGGCCTCGTCCGAGGGGTCGGCCAGGAAGCCGAGCTCCCCGAGCGTCTCCACGAACGACGGCACGTTCACCGGCTCGCCGGCGAACTCCTCCGCCTCGGCCGCCGCCTCCTCGACGCTCGCGCCCCGCTGGAGCGCGGCGATCACCACCCCGCCGACCGCCGGGATCGTCACGAACGTGCCGGTCGCGGGGTCGCCGACCAGCACCTCGTCCTCACCCTCCGGCACGACGCTGAGCGCCTTGAGCGCGACGGTCCCCGTGGCGGTCATGGACGCTCACCCTCGCGCGGCGGCGCCAGCCGGCAGACCCGGCAGCCGGGGTTCCTGGGCAGGGCCTGCCACGAGGGTGTCAGTCCTTCGCGCAGATCGAGGGTCACCCGGAAGCCGGCCGCGCGCGGCGGCTCGTACCCGGTCAGGTAGCGCTGCGCCTCGAACGCGAGCAGCGAGCCGACCTGCATCGCCATCGGCCCCGTGAGCGGGTTGCTCAGCTTCATGTTCTCCACGATCCGGTACGCGATCCCCTCCGAGGTGTCCTCGGCGGGCCGGTCCGCGTAGTCGCAGGCCAGACAGGCCGTCCGGCCGGGATCCACGGAGAGGTACATCAGCTGCGTCCGGTTCGCACCGCCCAGCACGTACGGGACCCCGGCCCGGACGGCGGCCTCGTTCGCCCAGAGGTTGGCGTGCGGATGACCGTCGAGGCCGCCCGCGATCAGGTCGATGCCCTCGACCAGGTCCGCGAGGTCCCCGGGGCAGGAGACCCAGCGATCGACGGCGTTCACCTTGATGCCCGGGTCGTAGTCGCGCACCCACGCGGCCGCGCGCTCGGCCTTGGACAGGCCGATGTCGGCGTGCCGGTAGAGGAACTGCCGGGCGAAGTTACGGGGTTCGACGCGGTCCTGATCGACCAGCGTCAGTTCGCCGACGCCGAGGCCGGCCAGGCACTGCACGAGGGAGGAGCCGCCCCCGCCGACGCCGAGCACCAGGACGTGCGCTTCGCGCATCGGCCGCTGGAAGCCGGCGCGGTGGCGGTCCAGGGCGGCGTAGGTGCCGTAGAAGCAGAGGTTGGAGAAGTGGCGTTCGTCCTCGTCCGGGTCGCCGAGGCTCCTGCCGTCGGCGTCCTCGACCAGGCCCAGGGAGTCGAGCCCGCGCAGACCCTGGCCGACGTCCTCCGCCGAGACCTCGAACCCGCGCGCGCCGAGGGCTTCGCTCAGCTCGGCCGCCGTCCGCGGGGCCCGGCGCAGCTCGCTCAGGAGCGCGGCCACCTGCCCGTCGGGATCGCTCAGGGTGATCGCCTCGCGGGCGTCGAAGACCACGAGCAGATCCTCGCCGTCCGCCTCCCAGTCACATTCCTTCAACGCCACACGCATCGTGCCTCCAGCGCCAGTACGCAAAATGGGGCCCCGCGGGGAGGGCGACGGCGCTGCGCGACGTGAGCGTCGTCGTCTCGTCTCCCTCCCCGCGGAGAAATCGCCAGGCGGTGTCAGCGCCTCACGTGGCGGGGTTCTGGGTGGCCTTGACGGACTCGACCTTCTTGACCTTGATCTCCATGACATTCCTCCTCGTGAGGTTCCGCGGCCGTGAGTGCCGCTTGAGGCAAGGGTGGTCTTTGGTGCTGAAATAGCGCTGAATTTCCGCTGAGTCGGCGGTTAGGCTGCCATGAGATGATCACCGCCGGGCACTCGCGGAGGGCACGGGGGTGGCTGGAATGCGTGGGTGGTAAGACGTGGGTGGTTGACCGTGGACGGCCTTGAGTTCCGCCTGCTGGGGCCGGTGGGGGTGTGGGACGCCGGGCGGCGGCTCGGCCCCGCCACCGCCCAGCAGCGGACCGTGCTGGCGATGCTGCTGCTCGAAGCGGGGCGTCCCGTGCCGGTGACGCGGCTGGTGAGCGCGTTGTGGGGGGCCGAGTCGCCCGAGTCCGCGCGTAACGCCGTGCAGGGGCACGTCTCCCGGCTGCGCCGGTTGCTGGCGCCGTACGAGGAGGCCGAGCTGGTGACCACGGCGCACGGCTACTGCCTCACGGTGGCGCGCGACCGCATCGACCTGTTCCGCTTCCGCGAGCTGGTCCGCGCGGCCGGAAACGCCGGCGGCGAGAGCGGGGCGGGCCTTGGGAGCGGGGCGGGCGGTGAGAGCGGGGCGGGCTTTGACAGCGGCGCTGAGCGCGCCGTCGGGCTGCTGCGCGCCGCGCTGGCGCTCTGGCAGGGGACGGCGCCGCTGGCCGACGTGGCCGGCGGGTGGCTGCCCGACGTCGTCGTTCCCGGCATCGAGGAGGAACGGCTGACGGCACTGGAACGACGACTCGCGCTCGACCTGCGGCGGGGACGGCACCAGGAGGCGGCGGCGGAACTGACGACCCTGGTCGGCGAGCATCCGCTGCGGGAACGCCTGGTGTCCCTGCTCATGACGGCGCTGCTGCGCTGCGACCGCAGGACCGAGGCCCTGGCCGTCTTCCGCCGCGTCAGACGCGGCTTCGCCGAGGAGCTCGGCATCGAGCCCGGCGAGGAACTGCAACGCCTCCACCAGGCGATCTTGGCCGGCCGCGACACCATGACGGCACCCGCCGGCGTCGTCGCCGTGCCGCGTCACCTGCCCCCTGACACCGAGCTGTTCACCGCCCGGGAGCAGGAGCTGGCCGCCCTGGACCGGCTGACGCTCCCGGCCCCTGACTCCACCGCCACGCACGCCATGGCCCCGTGCGTGATCACCGGCACGGGCGGCGTCGGCAAGACCACCCTGGCCGTGCACTGGGCGCACCGGGTGAGCGACCGCTTCCCCGACGGCCAGCTCTACGTCAACCTCCAGGGGTACGGCCCCACCCACATCGCCCGGCCGCCCGGCGAGGCGGTGCGGCTGTTCCTGGACGCGCTGCGGGTGCCGTCCGAGCTGGTGGGGGCCACGCTGGAGGCGCAGGTCGGGCTCTACCGCAGCCTGCTGGCGGAGCGGCGCATGCTGATCCTGCTCGACAACGCCCTCGACTCCGACCAGGTACGGCCGCTGCTGCCGAACGCGCCCGGCTGCCTGGCCCTGATCACGAGCCGGGCCGAGCTGACCGGCCTGGTCGCGGCGGAGGGCGCCCGCACGCTGTCGCTGGGGCTGTTCTCACCCGAGCAGTCCCGCTTGCTGCTGACCCGCCGGCTCGGCGTGGACAAGGTGGACGCCGAGCCGCGGGCGGTGGACGACATCGTCTCCCGGTGCGCGGGGCTGCCGCTGGCCCTGGCGATCGTGGCCGCCCGCGCCCAGACGCGCCCGTCGTTCCCCCTCAAAGCCCTGATCTCGGGCCTGGACAATGCAGAAGGGGAGGGGAACGCAGGCCCGCGCGGTGACGGCGGGCTGGACGTCTTCGACGGCGGTGACGCCTCGACGAACATGCGGACCGTCCTGTCCTGGTCCTACCGCGCGCTCACCCCCGACGCCGCCCGCCTGTTCCGCCTGCGCGGCCTGCTGCCCGCGCCCGAGATCTCCACCGCCGCGGCCGCCAGCCTGGCCGGGATCCCGGTACGCCAGGCGCACCACCTGCTGACCGAGCTGACCAGGGCGAGCCTGGCCGTGGAGCGCACCCCGGGACGTTACGGCCAGCACGACCTGCTGCGCGCGTACGCCGAGGAGCTGACCCGCCTGCACGACTCCGAGGCCGAGCGCCACGAGGCGCTGCACCGGCTGCTCGACCACTACCTGCACAGCGCCTGCCTGGGCGACCGCCTCCTCGACCTCTACCACCGCGTCCCCCTGACCCCGGCGCCGCCCCGGCCCGGCGTGGTCGTGGCCCGCATCACCGACCGCGCGCAGAGCGAGGCCTGGTTCGGCCGCGAGCACCGGACGCTGCTGGCCGCGATCAGGCACGCCGCGCGCCTCGGGTTCGACCGGCACGCCTGGCAGCTGGCCGGCGCCTGCTGGGGCTTCCTGTCGCAGGAGGGACGCTCGGACGACCAGGCGGCCGTGCACCACATCGCGCTGGAGGCGGCGACCCGGCAGGACGACCCGGCCGCGCAGGCTCACGCCCACGTGGGGCTGGCCCAGGCCCTCATCCGGCTCGGCCAGGACGCCACCAGCGAGGCCCACCTGCGCGCGGCGCTCGACCTGTTCGGCGGGCAGAACGACGCGGTCGGGCAGGCGATCTGCCTCATCTACCGCAGCGTGATCGAGGACCGTCGTGGCCAGTACGACGAGGGCCTGCGCCTGAGCGACCAGGCGCTGCGCCTCTGCCGGGCGGCCGGCGACCGGGCGGGCGAGGGCCGGGTGCTGAACAACATCGGCTGGTTCCACGCCCAGCTCGGCGCGTACGGGGAGGCGCTGCGCCGCTGCCAGGAGGCCCTGGCCATCCACCGCGAGATAGACGACCTTCCCGGCGAGTCCGCCACCCTCGACAGCTTGGGCCACATCCACCACCTGCTCGGCCAGTACGAGCAGGCGATCACCTATTACCGCAGGTCCCTGGCCTGGCGGCGGGGCGGCAAGCGCGCCCTCGGCGCCAGGACGCTGCGTCGGCTCGGCGAGGCGCAACTGGCGGCGGGCCGGCTGCGCGAGGGCCGCTCGACCCTCCAGCGCGCTCTCGCCCTCACCGCCGAACTCGCCCCCGGCGACGCCGACGCCCTCCGCACCCGCCTCGCCGCCCTGTCCGACCCCATCGACTGACCTGCTCCGCGCGGCCTGCGGGTCCGGGTTGACGGCTGGGCACGCGGGCCGGGCCGGCGGTCGCGGGCCGGGCCGCCGTACGTCGCGGAGGAGAATCGGCTCGTGGCAGCAGAACCCTCGACTCAGCCCGGCGCCGGGCGGACGGCGTTGCGGCCGGTGGACCTGGCGCGCGAGGTGGGCGTCTCCACCCAGCAGATCCGCAACTACGCCGACGCGGGCATCCTGCCGCCGGCCGAGCGCACGCCCTCCGGCTACCGCAGGTTCGACACCCGGCACCGTGCCGCCCTGCTCGCGTACCGGACGCTGGCCAGGGGTTTCGGCTGGGACACCGCCCGCGCGGTCATGCAGGCCATCCACGAAGGGGACGTACCACGAGGACTCGCCCTCATCGACGCGAGCCACGCGGCCCTGCACGGCCGGCGCCAGGAGCTCCAGGCGACCAGCGAGGCCCTGCACGCCGTGGCGAGCGCCGCCCAGGCCCCGGACACACCCGCGCGTGTGATGCGGATCGGGGACGCCGCCAGGCACCTCGGGCTGCGTGCCTCGGCGCTGCGGTTGTGGGAGTCGGCCGGGCTGCTCAGGCCGCCGCGCGAGCCAGGCACCGGCTACCGGCGCTACGGCCCCGAGGACGTCCGTGACGCTCGGATGATCAACATCCTGCGCCAGGGCCGCCACCCTCTGCCGCAGATCAGGGCTCTGCTCGACGAGCTGCGCAGGACGGGGAGCACGCGGGCGCTGCGGAGCGCGATCGAGGAGCGGCGGGCGGAGCTCACCCGTACGGCGGCGGCCATGCTGACGGGCTCCGCCGCCCTGCACCACTACCTGAGCGCGGACGCGCCGGAAGGCGGTCTTTTCCCGGGCGGGTGAGCTGCGACCGTCCAGTTGAGACTTTCCGGCCACGACTACCCGTATTTCCAGCGGTGGTGGCAGCCAACTCTCAACCTGGAGCTTCAACGATACGCTTGAAGTCGTGAAAGTCCATCCACGCGAGGACCTCGCATCGGCCCCGGAGTGGATCCGGGTGGCCGGTGCCAGAGAGCACAACCTGACCTCCATCGACGTAGAGATCCCGAAACGCACGCTGACGGTCGTCACCGGCCTGTCGGGGTCGGGCAAGTCGTCCCTGGTGTTCGACTCGATCGCGGTCGAGGCGCAACGGCAGTGGAACGAGACGCTGCCGGCGTTCGTCCGTACGTTCCTGCCGAGTTCGGCGCGGCCGGACTTCGACCTGATCGAGCACCTGCCCGCGACGATCGCGGTGGACCAGCGGCCGCTGTCCGGTGGCCCGCGCTCCACGGTCGGCACCATCACCGACATCGCGCCGCTGATGCGGCTGCTGTTCTCCCGCGCGGGCGAGCCGTTCGTCGGTTACGCCGACGCGTTCTCCTTCAACATGCCGGCCGGCATGTGCCCGGAGTGCGAAGGGCTGGGCGAGGTCGTCGGCGTCGACCTGGACGCCTTCCTCGACCCGGCCAGATCCCTGAACGACGGCGCGCTGCTGGCGCCGCTCTTCGCCGTCGGGTCGCGCGACTGGTACCTGCTGGCCGCATCCGGCCGGTTCGACCCGGCCAAGCCGGTGGCGGACTTCACGCCGGAGGAGCGGGAAGAGCTGCTTCACGGTACGGGCGGCACGGTCCCCGTGGACGTGGGCGGCCAGCGGGTGAACATGACCTACGAGGGCGCGGTGGTGAAGTTCCGCCGCCGTTACCTCGAACCCGACCGCGAGCCGGGCACGCGGACCAAGCAGTTGATCGCCCGGTTCACCACCTCGGTGCCCTGCCCCGCCTGCGGCGGCACGCGCCTGTCCGCGCTCGCCCTGGACAGCAGGATCGCCGGTCACTCCATCGCCGACCTCACCGCGATGGAGGCCGACGACCTGCTCGGCGTGCTGCGCTCGCTGGACGTCCCGAAGGCGAAGCCGGTGATCGAGGCGTTGATCTCGCGCGTGGGTCACCTGGCCACGATCGGCCTGGGCTACCTGAGCCTGGACCGCCGCACGGGCACCCTGTCCGGCGGCGAATCGCAGCGGGTGAAGATCGTCCGGCATCTCTCCAGCAGCCTCAACGACCTGCTCTACGTCTTCGACGAGCCGAGCATGGGGCTGCACCCGCGCGACGTGCACCGGCTCACGGACCTGCTGCACGCCCTGCGCGACAAGGGCAACACGGTGCTCGTGGTGGAGCACGACCGCGACGTGATCGCCGCTGCGGACCACGTCATCGACATGGGCCCGGGGGCCGGTGCGGCGGGCGGCCGGGCGGTGTTCGCGGGCCCGCCGGGCGAACTGGCCGCCTCCGGCACGCTGACAGGCGACTTCATGAACGCCCCGACCCGGCTCAAGGAACGGGTGCGCATTCCGTCCGGGATGATGCCGGTCGTCGACGCCCGCACCCACAACCTGCGCGACCTCGACGTGGACGTCCCCGCAGGGGTGCTCACGGTGGTCTGCGGGGTGGCGGGCGCGGGCAAGTCGAGCCTGATCAACGGGGCCTTCCGTACGCAGTATCCCGACGCGGTGATCGTCGACCAGTCGATGCCGCACACGAACCGCCGCTCCACCGTCGCCACCTACACCGGCGTGGCTGATCCGATCCGGGCCGAGTTCGCCAGGGCGCACAAGGTGAGCCCGTCGTTATTCAGCGCGAACTCCTCGGGCGCCTGCCCGGCGTGTGCCGGCCTGGGGGTGATCTTCACGGATCTGGCCTCCCTGGAGGGTGTGAGCCTGACCTGCCAGACCTGCGACGGCAGGCGGTTCACCGACGAGGTGCTCGGCTACCGGGTGCGCGGCCTGACGATCAGCGACGTGCTGGAGTTGACCGTCGGGGAGGGGCGCGAGCACTTCGCGGGCAACGCCAGGATCGTCCCGGTGCTGACGGCGGTCGGGGACGTCGGGCTCGACTACCTGCGGCTGGGGCAGCCGCTGACGAGCCTGTCCGGGGGCGAGTGTCAGCGCGTCAAGCTGGCCGTCCATCTGAGCGGCAGGGGCGACACGTATGTGCTCGACGAGCCGACGAGCGGCCTGCACCTGGCCGACGTGCGGCGGCTGCTGACCACTCTCGACCGGCTGGTGGACGAGTACGCGGCCACGGTGGTGGTGATCGAGCACAACCTCGACGTGATCGCGTACGCCGACTGGCTGATCGAGCTCGGCCCCGAGGGCGGCAGCCGCGGCGGTCGGCTGCTCTACCAGGGGCCGCCCGCCGGGCTGCCCGCCGTCCCCGCCTCCCCGACCGCGACCTACCTGCGCCGGGCACTGGAAGGGAGCGCGTCATGAGCGGTGGGGATCGGCGGCGGCTGGCGGCGACGGTGGCGGGGGCGGCGGACGCGGTGGTGAGCATGCTGGCCGCGCATCCGATGCGCGGATCCGGCCCTTACCCGGCCGGCGACGTGCTCGCCGTCCTGCTCGGCCAGCAGCGGATCCTGCTGGAGACGGTGGACGGGTGGGAGGGGCCGCTGGCGGTGACCGCCGACGGCCGGCCGGAGCCGCTGGCGGGCGAACTGGCGCTGTTCATGAGCTACCTGCAGCTCTCGTGCGTGCTGTATCGGGGGCTGTCCGACATCCCCGCTCCCATGCGGGCCGACGCGGCCCGGCACCTGTCGACCATCCACCTGGCCGGCCGCCGCCTGCGCGACCACGCCCGCCGCGCCGCCCGCACGGCCTGACCCGTCCGGGACGTGGGTCGCGGGGGCGGCCTGGTCCAGGCGCGCCCACGGGATGACCGGAGGCGCGGCAGGTCAGACCGTGGGCAGACGGCGGGGTATGACTCAGGGTGGATGCGCGGGGGAGTGCCCGGTTCCTACGATGAGCGGGTGATGCGGACTCCCCGCTGGCTGGTGCTGGTCGGTCTCGGGCTGCTGGTGCTGCTGGTCGGGCTGTCTTGGGCGCAGACGATCGCGGCCGGCTGCGGCTGCGTCCCGCCGTTCGCCGGCGGCGCCGCCTTCCTCGTCCTCTGCCTCGTCATGGTGCGCACTGCGCCGGGCCGCCCGGCCGAGGTGGCCGGGCTCCTGGCGCCCGCCGCCATCGGGGCCCTCACCGGGCTCGCGGTCAACAGCGTCGGCTGGTTCATCCTGGTGCTCTACATCGCGTTCGTCGCGCTCACCCTGCGGCTCTGGCCGGGGATCGTCATGTGGCTCGCCTCGCTGGCCGTGGTGCTGGTGGCGGCGTTCACCACCCCCGACCCCGGCTGGCCCAACTGGCTGGGCGCCGTGACGCTCGTCTTCTGGAGCGCCTGGGCCGCGCGCTACCGCATCGACGTGGGCGAGCGGCTGCACCGCGCCGAGCGGGCCGCCAGCGCCGCCGCCACGCTGGCCGAGCGGCAGCGGCTGGCGGCCGACCTGCACGACATCGTCGCCCACACGCTCGCCGTGACGGTGTTGCACCTGGGCGGCGCGCGGCTGGCGATCGAGCACGAGCCGGAGCGGGCGGCGGCCGGGCTCGCCGAGGCCGAGCGGCTGGCCCGGCAGAGCATGGCCGAGCTGCGCAAGGTGGTCAGGGTCCTGGCCGAGGAAGGCGCCGATCCCGCCGTGGTCGCGCCGCAGCCCACCGCGCCCCGGCTGCCCGAGCTCTTCGACGAATACCGTACGGCGGGCCTCGATCTGGAGTCGAGTGTCGAGGGCGAGCTGTCCGTGGTGAGCCCGACGACCGGGATGGTGCTCTACCGGCTCATGCAGGAGGCGCTGGCCAACGCGAGCCGGCACGCGCCGCGCCGTTCGGTCGAGGTCCGGCTGCGCGTGTCGGACGAGGGCGGCGTCGAGGCCACGGTGGCGAATCTGCTGCCCGATCGCCCGCCCCGGCAGAATGGCGGCATGGGACTGCGGACGATGGCGGATCGGGTGCGCATGGTCGGCGGCCGGGTCACCGCCGGCCCCGAGGACGATCGGTGGGTCGTGCGGACGGAGTTACCGGCATGATCTCGGTGGTGCTCGTCGACGACCAGGAGCTGGCCAGGGCGGGTCTGCGGACGATCCTGCGCGAGCCGTACGGGTTCGACGTCGTGGGCGAGGCGTCCGACGGCCGGGCCGCGCAGGCGGAGGTCGCGCGCGCCCGGCCCGACGTCGTCGTCATGGACATCCGCATGCCGCACATGGACGGCGTCGAGGCCACCCGCGCGCTGCTGGCCGCCGATCCGGCCTGCCGGGTCCTGGTGCTGACCACGTTCGGCGAGGACGGCGTGCTGGCGGCGTCGCTGCGGGCCGGCGCGTCGGGGTTCTGCCTCAAGGACGCCCCGGCCGAGGACATCCAGCGCGCGGTCCGCGCGGTGGCGTCGGGTGACGGCTGGCTCGATCCGGCCGTCTGCGGGCGGGTGCTGCGGCGCTACCGCATCGATCCGGTGACCGACCCCGACGCGGTGCGGCGGCTCGGCGACCTCACCGCCCGCGAGCTCGACGTGCTCAAGCTCATCGGCCGGGGGCTCACGAACGCCGAGATCGCCCGGCAGCTCGTGATCGGCGAGGGCACGATCAAGACCCACGTCGGCCGCATCTTCACCAAGCTGGCGGTACGCGACCGCGCCGCGGCGGTCGTCTTCGCCTTCGACCACGGCGTCGTCCGCCCCGGCGAGTCGCCGGGTATGACTGGGGGCTGACTTCAGGTTCTGCTTGGGGCCAGACGACAGGCGGGGCGGCATCGAAGACCGTGAAGGCATGCTACTCAAAGCCCCCAGCCCACAGACCACCGCCTACGCGCTCCCCGCCATCGCCTGGCGGATCACCGGCCCCATTGCCGCCGCCGTCGTGGTCACCCTGCTGATCCTCAGCCCGTTCTACGGCTACCACCGCGACGAGCTCTACTTCCGCCTCCTCGGCCAGACCCCCGCCTGGGGCTACTTCGACCAGCCCCCGCTGACCCCGCTGCTGGCCCGGCTGTCCACGGAGCTGTTCGGCGACACCATCGTCGGTCTGCGGGTGATCCCCGCCCTCTGCGCGGGGCTGTTGATCCTGGTCGGCGCCGCGATCACCCGCGAGCTCGGCGGCCGGGCGGGAGCCCAGACGCTCGCCGCCGCCGGTCTCGGCACCGGCATGTTCCCCCTGGTCGTCGGGCACACCCTGCTCACCCAGTCGGCCGACTTCGTGTTCTGGACGACCTGCATCCTGTTCGTGCTGCGGGCCCTGCTGCGCGGCGACGGACGGTGGTGGCTGGCGGCCGGCGCCGTGGCCGGGGCGGCGACGTACAACAAGCACCTGATCGTGCTGCTGATCACCGGGCTGGCCACCGGCCTGCTCATCGGCGTCGGGCTGGCCGTGCGCGGCCCGCGCGCCGTCTTCGCCGAGCGATGGTTCTGGTCGGGGGCGGTCCTGGCCGCCGTGCTCGCCTCCCCGAACCTGGTCTACCAGGCCGTCAACGGCTGGCCCCAGCTCACCATGGCCGCCACGCTCAGCGAGCCGATCAACCGGATCATGTTCGTGCCGATGACGGTGGCGCTGCTCAGCATGGGAGCGTTCGTGATCGCCGTGATCGGATGGCGCCGGCTGTATGGGCGGCAGGAGACGCGGCCGCTGGCCATCGCGACCCTCGTGACGATCCTGCTCGGCTGGGCGTCCGGCGGCCGGGCCGACTACGTCGCGGGCAGCCTGATCTTCGCCTTCGCGGCCGGCTGCGTACCCGTCGCCGCGTGGATGGAGCGCCGCGCCGCCCGGCGCGGAGCGGTGTGGTGCGGGCTGCTCGGCACCTCGCTCATCGGGATCGCCGTGGCGCTGCCGCTGCTCCCGCTGCCGGCGCTGGGCTACTCGCCGAACGAGGTGTCCAGGGAGTCGGTGGGCTGGCCGCGCTTCGCCGCCCAGATCGCCGGGGTGCAGCGGGAGCTGCCGCAGGGGACGGTCGTCATCACCGCGAACTACGGCGAGGCCGGCGCGCTCAACCGATTCGCCCCGGACGTACCCGTCTACAGCGGGCACAACGAGCTCTGGTACCAGGGCCCGCCGCCCGAGACTGCACGCACGGTGGTCGCCGTGGGGCTGCCGCTCGAGGAGCTGCGGACCCGCTTCGCGCGGTGCGCGTCCGCCGGAACCGTCGACCACGGCACCGGCGTCCCGAACGAGGAGCTGGGCCTGCCCATCACCATCTGCTCGGAACCGCACACCCCGTGGACCACCGGCTGGACCGACTACAGGCACGCGAGCTGAGGGAGTCATCATGAGCGCCGTCCTGATCGTCATCCCGACCTACAACGAACGAGACAATCTGCCCCGCATTGTCGCCAGGATCTGCGTTGCCGTGCCCGCCGCCCACCTGCTCGTCGTGGACGACGACAGCCCGGACGGCACCGGCCGGATCGCCGACCGGCTCGCCGCCGAGCTGCCCGGCGTGCACGTCCTGCACCGTAAGGAGAAGCAGGGCCTGGGCGCCGCGTACACGGCGGGCTTCCGCTGGGGGCTCGCCCGCGGGTACGACCTGCTGGTGGAGATCGACGCCGACGGCTCGCACCCGCCCGAGCGGCTGCCCACGCTGCTGAGCGCCGCTGGGCGGGCCGATCTCGTCATCGGCTCGCGCTGGACGCCCGGCGGCCGGGTGGCGAACTGGCCGCGTCACCGGGAGCTGCTCTCGCGCCTGGCCAACCGATACGCCCGGCTGGCGCTTCGGCTGCCCGTCGCCGACGTCACCGGCGGGTTCCGCGTCTACCGGGCCGCCGCGCTGGCCCGGATCCTGCGCGGCGGCGTCGAGTCGCGCGGCTACTGCTTCCAGGTGGACCTCACCCTGCGGGCCGTGCGCCAGGGCTGCACGGTGGCGGAGGTGCCGATCACCTTCGTCGACCGTACGGCGGGGGCGAGCAAGATGGACGCGGGCGTCCTGTTCGAGGCGCTCTGGCGGATCACCGCCTGGGCCTTCCATACCCTCTCCGGGCCCGCGCCCACCGGCTCGCGATCATGAAACGGCGGGCGCTCCCGTCAGCGGCCGGTCAGGTCGAGCTGCAGGTAGTCGAGGTTGAAGTTCTGGTACGCGCTCTCCGGCATGCGCAGGACCAGCTCGTGCGTGCCCTTGGTGAGCAGGCGGCGCTCCAGCGGCTGGAGCGTGAACGCGTCGTGGTTGGTGGTGTTCGCGATCGGGGCCGTCGTGCCGGTGCCCGTGCCCCAGTCGAGCACGACGGTGCCGGCGGGGGAGTAGGGCGAGGAGACGCGGGCCGAGACCTGGTAGAGGCCGGCCTTCCTGACCTCGAAGCGGTACTTGAGCCATTCGCCGCCGCGGATCCAGTTCACCGCGATGGCGCCTTCGAGGTCGCAGATGTCCACGCCCTCGTCGGGGCGGGCCACGGTGCAGCGGTTGGGGTCGAGGTCGTGGTAGCCGACGCCCTCGCCGCCCGGCGCGAAGTCCTCGCCCTCGACGCGGATCGTCCGGTCGCCGTGCTGGCGCCCGTAGCGGGACAGGTCGCCGCCGTCGCGCCAGTAGTCGAGCGCTTCGACGTTGTCGGTCTGGATCATGTTCGCGCCGTAGGTCCTGACCAGGGTGCGCCAGCCGAGGTTCTCGTCGCGCAGGGACGCCTCGTCGGTGTACTTGGCGGCCAGGCCGTACCACATGCTGTTGATCCAGACGCGGCTGTGCCGCGCGATCTCGGCCAGCGTCTCCCGCGTGACCTGCGGATCGTCGGTGCTGTCGAAGACCACCTCGTACGCGACCGGCCGGCGGCCGGGGAAGGTGCCGACGACGCCGGCGGTGGCGTCGTCGATGATGTGCATGTAGAGGATCTCGGGGTCCTGGGCCATGAAGGCGGCGGCCTCCTCGACCGTGGGAGCGCCCTTGAACAGGCCGTGGTCCACGGTGCCTGTGCGCTTCAGCACCTCGTACATCTGCTGCCTGACCGGCCAGCCCTTGTCCAGGTTGACCAGCGCCCTTCCCTTGGCGGTCCGCATCGCCTCCTCGAAGGTCGGCACGGTGTGCTCGGTGACCGCGGCCTGGCCGCCGCCCAGGCCCTGCTTGAGGTGGAGCGCCTTGATCTGGTCGAGGGTCAGGTCGGCCACGCGGCCGGTGCCGTCGGTGGTGCGGTCGACGCTCTCGTCGTGCATGAGCACGAGGTGGCCGTCCTTGGTGGGCCGTACGTCGATCTCGACGACCTCGGCGCCGTCCCTGATGGCGGCGTCGATGGCGGCCAGGGAGTTCTCGGGGGCCGCGCGCCACTGGCCGCGATGGGAGGCGATCATGAGCGGGGCGCCGCGGCCGTGCTTGAGCAGGCGCTGGTGAACGCGGTCGATCCCGCCGGGCGCGGTCGCCGCCGCGGGGGCCGGGGGGAGCGTGGTGAGGGCGGTGGCGCCGGCCAGAGCGATCAGGCCGGTGGCGGCCAGGCCACGACAGAACTTCCGAATCATGGACATAGACCCTGTAATGACGACATGTCGCTCATATGAACAGACGGCGGACGCCCCCGCAAGCCGAGATGATCTCGCGGCGGCCGCTGTGCGGGTCAGCGGGATGAGGCGCGGAAGGAGCGGCGGTAGTTGTCGGGCGGGACGCCGACGATCCGTTTGAACTGGCGCCGCAGCGTCGTGGCGGTGCCCATGCCGGTGGCGGCGGCGACCGCCTCCACGCTCTCGTCGGTGGTCTCCAGCAGCTCCTGGGCACGGCGTACCCGCTGGGTCAGCAGCCACTGCAGCGGCGTCCGCCCGGTCACCGCGCGGAACTGGCGGGCGAGGTTGCGCGGGCTCGTGTTCGCCTGCCGCGCCAGCTGCGTCACCGTGAGCGGCTGGTCCAGCCGTTCACTGGCCCAGGCGAGCACGGACGCGAGCGCGTGGTCGCCGGCGACCCGCACCGGCGTGGCCACGAACTGGGCCTGCCCGCCCGGACGATGCGGCGGCATGACCAGGCGGCGGGCCACCGAGTTGGCGATGGCCGCGCCGTGGTCGAGGTGGACCAGGTGGAGGCAGAGGTCGACGGCGGCGGCCTTGCCGGCGGCGGTCAGGACGCTGCCGTTGTCCGTGTAGAGGACGTCCGGGTCCACGACGGCCTGAGGATGACGGGCGCTGAGCTCGGCGGTGTGCGCCCAGTGGGTGGTGGCCCGGCGGCCGTCCAGCAGGCCCGCCGCTCCGAGGATGAACGCACCTGTGCAGAGGGAGGCGATCCTGGCCCCCGCCTCGTGTGCCGCGCGTACGGCCTCGACCAGCTCAGGGGGCGGCGGCTCGTCGATGTCCGCGCACGCGGGCAGGATCACGGTGCCGGCCTCGGCGAGCCGGTCCAGCCCGTGATCCGGCTCGACCGCGAACGGGCCGACCCGCACCGGGCCCGGGCCGCAGAGCCGGACGTCGTACCAGCCGTCCACGGCTTCCTGCGGCGGGTTGCCGAAGATCTCGTAGGCCACGCCCAGCTCGAAGTGCAGCAGGTGCCCGGCGGTCGCCAGCGCGACGGTGTGCATGTCCGAAAGTGTACGCATGCTGTCGTTCCGGACTCTCACACTTGGGGTCCGCGTCCGTGGAGAGTGGACTCCTCAGCACAACGGAGATCGGGGAAGTCATGAGTACGTCGGACGCGGTGGTGGTCTACGGGGCGACGGGGCACACGGGACGGTTCGTCGTGACCGAACTGCTCCGGCGCGGTTTCACCCCCATCCTCTCGGGTCGCGACGCGAACCGCCTGACGGCACTGGCCAAGGAGCTCGGGGAAGGGCTCGCGCCGGGCAGCGTGCAGGCGTCGGGTCGAGTGGCGCCGGGCGGGGTGGAGGTGCGGGCGGCCTCGGTGGATGATCCGGAGGCGCTGGATCGGGCGCTCGCCGGCGCGGCCGCCGTCGTCAACTGCGCGGGGCCGTTCGCGGTGACGGGAGGTCCCGTGGTCGAGGCGGCCCTGCGAGCCGGCATCCCGTACGTGGACGTGGCGGCCGAGATCGAGGCGAACGCGTCGATGTTCGCCACCTACGCCGAACA
This sequence comes from Nonomuraea sp. NPDC048892, assembly GCF_040649735.1. Classification (NCBI taxonomy): domain Bacteria; kingdom Bacillati; phylum Actinomycetota; class Actinomycetes; order Streptosporangiales; family Streptosporangiaceae; genus Nonomuraea; species Nonomuraea sp. NPDC048892. The sequence goes on from NZ_JBEZFZ010000005.1 coordinate 145,595, forward strand.
GGCCGCGCAGGCCGGGACGCCGGTGGTGCCCGCGATGGCCTTCTACGGCGGGCTCGGCGACCTGCTCGCCACAGCGGCCCTGGGGGCCCTGGGCGGCTCGACGGCCGCCGACGAGGTGCACGTCGCGTACGGGCTGAGCAGCTGGCATCCCACGGAGGGCACCAGGGCGGCGGGCCGGGTGTCCCACGAGCGCCGCGCCGGCCGCCGGGTCCGGTTCAGGAACGGCGCGCTGGAGTACCACGACGACGGGCTGACGGAGCAGGACTGGGCCTTCCCCGAGCCGCTGGGCCGGCGGGCGGTGCTCGCGGAGTTCACCATGGCGGACGTCGTGACCGTATCGAGCCACTTGGACGTGCCCGAGGTGCGCGGCTACATGACGGTCGTGGCCGCGCGGGACCTGTCCGGCGCCGACACCCCGGCGCCCGAGGCGGCCGACGAGTCGGGGCGCTCCGACCAGACCTTCGTCGTGGACGTCGTGGTGCACGCGGACGGCGTCGAGCATCGCGCCACGGCCGCCGGCCGGGACATCTACGCGATCACCGCGCCACTGGCGGTGGAGGCGGTGGCGCGCATCCTGGCGGGGGACTTCCGGGTGAAGGGGCTGGCCTCGGCCGGCGCGATGTTCGACGCGGCCGGCTTCCTGCGCTCCTTGGAGCCGCACCTGACGGTCGAACTCCCCGAACCGGCCAAGGCGTCTTGACCGGCCAAGGCATCCTGACCGGCCAAGGCGTCTTGACCGGCTGGGGCCGATCGGGTCGGCTTGGCCTCAGCCCGGAGCCGGGGCGCTCGGGTCTCGCCGGAGTGCTCGCCCCCGCCGTGGCCGGCCGCGTGGCCGGCCACGCCGGGGCGCACGAGCCGGCCGGGCGCTGGAAGCCCCCGTTCGTGTCGGAGCCTTCCAGCTCGCGTTCTCGTACGCCCCGGCCCGGTCAGCAGTCCGTGCGGGGCAGCGTGGCGTCGCGGCGGACCTGGGTGTGCGGCAGCAGGCGTACGTCGAACGAGGCCGTCCTGTGGCCGTCGGCGCTCACCTGGACCTCCTGCTTCAGCAGGCCGTCCGGCAGCCACAGGCGGTAACGGCCCTGCGCGTCGGTGGTCGCCGTCCACGAGTCGCGGCCCCGCCGCAGCGTCACCGTCGCGCCCGGCAGCGGGCTCACCTTGCCGTCGCACGCCTTCGAGCCCACCTCGCCGGACAGCCGGGCCCAGTGCCAGGGCGCCTCCGCCTTGAGGGTCACGCCGATGGCCGGCGCGGGATACGGGGTGTCCTCGTTGACCGTCAGCCGTGCCTCGTACGTTCCCGGCTCGGCGAGCTCGCGGGCGTCGAGAGTGAGGGTGACGCGGACGCTGCGGCCGGGCGCGAGGGTGCCGTGCCCGGGGTCCGCGCTCAGCCAGGGCGCGGCCGTGCCCGCCGGATCGCAGTCGTCCAGAGTGGGCAGGACCTCGCCGAACGGAGTCACGCGCGGGCCGTTCGCGCCACCGATCTTGTACAGGCCGCAGGCGGTGGCGCCGCGGTAGAGGGCGTTGCGGGAGTTCGGCAGCCTGGTCCAGGCGTCGGCGTCCGGGTCGTAGACGAGGGTACGGGCGGCGGGCGTGCCGTCCTGGCCCCAGCCGGTGACCACGTAGAACTTGCCGTCCACGAACGCCGAGGCGGGCTTCTGCCTGGCGTCCGGCATGTCGGCCAGCCGGGTCCAGGTCTTGGCGGCCGGGTCGTAGACGTAGGAGGCGGGGGTGCCGCCCTCGCCGCGCAGGGAGCCGCCGAAGGAGTAGACGCGGCCGTCGTGGTACCCAACGGCGTTGTCCCTGATCGTGGTCGGATAATCCGATATATCCACCCAAGGCGCCGCCGCCGGCACTCCACCTTCGGTTGCCTGCGTCCCGTCCGGCGCGGATGTGGTGTCGTCCGCAGTGGCGGCGGGCTCGGGCCTCGTGCCGGCCGTCGCGGCGGTGGTCGGTGCGGGTGCTGCGCCGTCGCCGGGCCGCTGAACACCTCGCGCTCGCCCTCCCGCTACGCCACCACCCGCCCCGAGCCCGTCGCGGTCTCTTGACCCGCCTCCGAGCGTCCGCCCCGGTCCCGTAGTCCGAGCCCGCCCCGGTCCCGTAGTCCGAGCCCGTCCCGAGCCCGTCCCGAGCCCGTCCCGAGCCCGTCCCGAGCCCGTCCCGGCCCCGTGGCCCGGTCTCGGCAGGCAGCCTCCCTGTGTCGTATATTTCCTACATTGTCTGTAGGATTACCATTCAATTGCTGCGTGGACGCTCCGAAAGGGACCTGCCGTGACATCCACAACGACGGTCGCCACCCCGCGCGACGACCCGGCCCCCGACGGCCCGCTGCTGCTCGTCGACCAGGTGGCGATCGGCTACCAGCGGCAGGGCCGCCACGTGCCCGCCGTCGAGGAGGCGACCTTCGAGGTGGCGTACGGGGAGAAGGTCATGCTGCTCGGCCCGTCGGGGTCGGGCAAGTCGACCATCCTCAAGGCCGTCGGCGGGTTCCTGCGTCCCACGTCCGGCCGCGTCGTCGTCGGGGGCAGGGAGGCGCCGGAGCCGGGCCCCGACCGGGCGTTCGTGTTCCAGGAGTTCGACCAGCTGTTCCCGTGGCGCACCATCCTGGGCAACGTCAGCTACCCGCTCAAGGTGACCGGCGCCGACCGGGCCGGGGCGCGGCGCCGGGCCATCGAACACCTGGAGCTCATGGGCCTGCACGACGTCCTCGACAGCTATCCGCACCAGCTGTCCGGCGGGATGAAGCAGCGGGTCGCCATCGCGCGGGCGCTCGCGATCGACCCGCTCATGCTGCTCATGGACGAGCCCTTCGGCGCCCTGGACGCCCAGACGCGCGGACGGCTCCAGCGCGAGCTGGCCGACATCGTCGCGCGCACCCGGGTGGCGCTGCTGTTCGTCACCCACAGCATCGACGAGGCGGTGCTCCTCGGGGACAAGGTGGTCGTGCTCGGCGGCCGTCCCTCGCGGGTCAGGGAGATCGTGGACGTGTCCGGCCTGGACGGCCCCGACGCGCCCGGCTTCGCCGACGCCCGGCACCGGCTCCGCGCCCTGCTCGCCGAGGAAGGGGAGGACCTCGACGGTGCCGTCTTCGAATAGCGCATCCCCTCCAGCTTCCGCAGTCGCGCGTGTGGCGGGGCCCGCCGCAGCCGGCCGGCCGTCCGGCTCGTGGACGCGCCTGCCCACCTGGTCGCGGCGCGCGATCATCCTCGTCGTCCTGATCGGGATCTGGCAGGCGTACGCGTCCCTGTCCGGGGTGAGCCCGTTCGTCTTCGCCGGCCCCTGGGACGTGGCCGTGGCCTGGGCCGGCGGCTGGGCCTACGGCGAGATGGCCGTCTCCACCCTGACCACCCTGCGCCTGCTGGGCACCGGCATGGCCATCGGCATCGTGCTCACGGTGGTGCTCACCGTGCTGGCCGCCACCACCACGATCGGGAACGACGCCCTGCAGCTGGTGTCGTCCATGATCAACCCGCTGCCGTCGGTGGCCATCCTGCCCCTCGCGATGCTCTGGTTCGGGCTCACCGACACGGCGCTGATCTTCGTCACGGCCAACGCCGTCCTGTGGCCGATGACCGTCAACGTCAGCATGGGCCTGCGCACCACGCCGGCCACCCTCGTCATGGTCGGCCGCAACCTGGGCCTGCGCGGCTGGCGGCTGACCCGTGACGTGATGATGCCCGCCGCGCTGCCGCACGCCATCTCCGGGCTGAAGACCGGCTGGGCGTTCGGCTGGCGCACGATCATCGCCGCCGAGCTGGTCTTCGGCACCGCCGGGACCGACGGCGGGCTCGGCTTCTTCATCAACAACGCCCGCTACTACGCGCGCACGCCCGACGTGTTCGCCGGCCTGGTGACGATCGCTCTCATCGGCATCGCGCTCGACCTGGTCTTCGGCCTGGTCGAACGGCACACGGTGACGCGGTGGGGCATGAAGGAAGGAACCTGATGACATTCTCCCGCGCCGCCGGTGACCGCCGGGCCGCCGCCGGTGACCGGCTGAGCGCCGCCGTGGGGCGGAGCTCGTACAGCCGCAGGGACGCGCTGCGCCTCGGCGTCACCGGCGCCGGCCTGCTGGCGCTGACCGCCGCGTGCGGCGGAGGCGGGTCCGGTGGCTCCGGCGGTACGGGTGGCTCCGGTGGCTCCGGTGGGGAGATCAACATCTCCCAGGGGTCGGGCATCAGCTACGCCGCGCTCATCATCATCCAGGCCAAGGGCTGGCTGGAACAGGACCTGCCCGGCCGTACGATCAACTGGAAGACCGTCAGCGGCGGCGCCGCGACCAGGGACGGGATCGTCTCGGGCAGCCTCCAGCTCGGGGTCAGCGGCTACGGCCCCTACCTCATCGGCTGGGACGCCGGCGTCCCCTGGAAGATCGTCTGCTCGCTCAACGACATGCCGCTGTGGCTGGTGGCCAAGGACCCGAAGTTCCGCAGCCTGAAGGACTTCGGCCCGGCCGACCAGATCGCCGCCGTCTCGCCCGGCTCGATCCAGTCGGTGATGTTGCAGCGGGCGGCCCAGCAGCAGCTCGGCGACGCGCACGCGCTCGACAGGAACATCGTGGCCATGGCCCACCCCGAGGCGCTGCAGGCCCTGGTCGTCGGGCAGCTCGCGGGCGCCTACACCTCGCCGCCGTTCCAGTTCCAGGCCGTGGAGCAGGGGGCGCGCAAGCTGGTCGACAGCTACGAGCTCTTCGGCCCGCACGGCTTCAACGCGGTGGTGACCAGCGAGGAGTACGCGGCCGCCAACCCCGACGTGCTCGCCTCCTTCTACCAGAACATCACCCGCGCCAACGAGCTCATCACCAAGTCGCCCGCCGAGGCCGCGAAGATCCTCTCGGAGGCGGAGAAGGGGAAGATCTCGCCGGAGAAGTACCAGGAGTACCTGACCTACAGCGGCATCGAGTTCACCACGGCCCCGCACGGCGTGCTCAAGCTCAGCGCCTTCATGAAGGAGGTCGGCGTCATCAAGAAGACCCCGGCCGACTGGCGCGACATCGTCTTCGACCAGGCCAAGAAGGAGAACGGCTCGTAGGCCCGCACGCCGGCGGAGGACAGGCCCACGCGACCCTGCGGTGGTTCACCGCGACGTCGTTGTCGGCGGCGTCGTTCACCCCGCGCCGGAGTTGAGCTTGTCGGCGACGGCCTTGGCCACCTCCAGCGCGCCCCGGGTCAGCCTGCCCTCCGGGTCCTCGGTGACGCGGCGGTCGTACGTCACCTCGATCACCGCGTTGCTCACGCGGACCCCCACGACCGCCGTCGTCGGCCCCTTGCCGGTGTCGCCCGGCAGGGTCCAGCCGGTGACGAAGGAGTCGTCCCCGATGACCGGGTCGGGCTTGGTGTAACCCTTGGGGATCAGCGCGGACTCGGCCCTGCGGGCGACGAACTGCTCATGCGCCTCGGCCACGCCGCCGGTGAACACCTTCGTGTAGACCTTGAGCTTGTGGTACATGTTGTCGGGAATCCCGGGGCCGAACTTGGGCAGGGTCCCCCATTCGCACTCCTCCTTGTAGATCTTCGTCTCCTTGGGGAAGAGCACGAGCTTGACCCGCAGGTCCTCACCGACGAGCTTGCACGGGTCGACCTCCTTGGTGAACTTCGCCTCCCCCGTCGGCACCGGCTCGCTGGTCGAGGGCTGCGCGCTGGGCTCACTGGTGGGTTCGGTCGTGGGCCCGGTCGTAGGCTCAGTGCCCTCGGACGTCCGCGCGGCGACGGGCGTGGTGACGGGCGCGGGCGGCGGCTGCCTCGTGGCCAGGAAGACGATGGTGAAGACCATCAGCACGAGCACCGCCATCGCCCCGCTGAGCAGGCCTGGCGTCATCCGGAGACCGGGTCGCTTGACGGGGGCCGTGTTCGGGTAGTCGTTCATCTCGTTCGTGGCGGGGCGGCCGCCACGTCTCCTCTCCGCGAGTCTGGGGGAACTGCTGCCCGCATCAGCCGGTGTCCTGGGGCGAGGTGTTCCTGAGGGTGTCCGCCGCCGCGCCGGCGAGCTTGCGCGCCCAGTTCTGGTGCTTGGCCTGGGGCTTGGCCACGTCGAACGTGGCCGCGTCGATCTGGACGACGACGTTGCTGACCCGCAGCCACACGATGCTGTGGGTCTGGGTGAACGTCGTCGCCCACCAGTTCTGGCCGAACGCGCCGTCCCCGACGCCGGGGAGATCGCGTACGGCCTCGTACGTCGAACCGCCGCTGCTGCCCGCCTTGGAGGCCTGGGCGTCCTTCCTGCCGCCGAAGACCTTGCGTGCCGCCGCCACCGTGGCCGAGCGCGTGACCTTGACCGTGATCACGTCCTCCCCGCCGGTCCAGGTGCACTCGGCGGGGTCCATCCCGCCCTGCCGCCTGCCCAGGCCGGGAATGATCTTCGCGGCCTGGTCCTCTGACACCAGGCCGCAGGCGTTGGGTGGGGTGGCGAACTTGCCGTCGCCCGGTGGACGCGGGGACGCGGTCGTGGTGGCCGCCGGGCTCGGCGGAGGGCTGGAGGGCGGCTCACCGGACGGCCCGTTCGACGGCCCGTCGGACGGCTGGGCGATCGTACGGGTTTCCGGGGGCGGCGTCGTCCCGGTGGAGGCGTTGACCAGGAGCACCGCGCTGACCGTGAGGGCCGTGGCGGCCGTCAGGCCGGCCAGCACCAAGGGCAGCCTGCTCTTGTCGCGGGGCATCGGCATCGTGGCGATACCGCTAGAGGGGCCGCTGGACGGGCCGGTGGCGGGATCCGTGGGGTGACGCGCGGGGGCGGCGGGACCCGTGACCGGGCGGCGGGCGGGCAGGGGGGCCGCGATCGGGCCGAGCACGTCCTTGATCACGGAGAGCGGCGGGCGCGCGGCCGGGTTCTTGTCCAGCAGCGCCATGAGCAGGCCGCCGATCGGCCCCGCGTGGACGGCGGGCAGCGGAGGCTGGGTGAGCACCGCCGCCACCATCGCCATGGGGGTGTCGCGCCGGAACGGGCTCTGCCCCTCCACCGCCGTGTAGAGGGTGGCGGCCAGTGACCAGTGGTCGGAGGCCGGGCCCGTGGGCTCGCCGCGCAGCCGCTCCGGCGCGACGTAGCCGGGCGTGCCCGACTGCTCGGCCGCCGCGAGCGCCGAGGCGGCGCCTGGGCCGCCGCCGGTCCACGCGCCGCTGCGCGGATCGGCCTGCGCGCCGTATCCTGGCCCGTTCTGCGGCCCCGGCCCGCTCTGAGGCCCGCTCTGAGGCCCGCTCTGAGGCCCGCTCTGAGGCCCGTTTTGAGGCCCGCTCTGAGGCCCGTTCTGCGGGTCGATCTGGGCGGCGATGCCGAAGTCGGTGAGGATGGCCTCGCCCGCGTCCGTGATGATCACGTTGCCCGGCTTCACGTCACGGTGCAGGATCCCGCGCCGGTGGGCCGCGTCGAGCGCGTCGAGCACCCGCAGCCCGATGGTGGCCACCTGACCTGAGGGAAGCCGTCCTGACTCCTTGATCAGGTCGGCCAGCGACCGCCCCGCGAGCAGGTCCATGACGATCCACGGCTGGCCCTGCTCGGCGATGACGTCGTGCACGGTGATGATCGCGGGATGGTTCAGCGCGGCGGCGGCGCGGGCCTCGCGCAGGGTGTCCTCGAGTGCCTTGTCCCTGCGGGCCGGGTCGGACGGCAGGCGTACCTGCTTGACCGCGACCTCGCGGCGCAGCACCGCGTCCTGCGCCCGCCAGACCGTGCCGGCGCCGCCCGCCCCCAGCGGTGCGACCAGGTGATATCGCCCGGCGACTACGTGCATGCGTCAGCCCTTGGCGTCGAGGTTCTCGGCGAGGTACTTGATCGCCTTCGGGATCTTCTGCCGCAGCGTGGGGTCCTCCTTGACGTCACGGGTGTAGCGGACCTCGCCCACGATGTTGCCGGTCTTGAACACCGAGTAGACCGTGACCTTCTTGGTGCTGAACGTCGTCTCCTTCACCTCCCAGGCGACCGCCTGGTCACCGGCGCCGGGGATCTCGAAGACCTCGCCGTGCTCGCCGCCGCTGCCGCCCCTGCCGGCCTCCGACTCGGCCTTCGCCTTGGCGCCCTGCACGTGCTCCTCGGCGAGCTTGGTCTCGTAACCGTCGCCCTGCTGGGTGTAGAGGTAGAACGTGGCGTAGATGGCGAGGTCCGCGCTGTCGCCCAGCGAGCCCCAGCCGCACCTGACGGTGGGCTCGGTGCTGGAGGTCACGAATCGGCCCACCAGCTCGGTGGCCTGCTGCCGGGTGAGCAGCTGGCACGGCCTGGGGACGGCGGTGAACTTGCCGGGGGTGCGCGCGACCGGCGAGCCGGTGGGCGCCGCGGTGGTGGAGGGCTCGGGGGTGCCGGCCGGCGTGGTGGTGTCGGGGGTTGGAGCAGGCCGGTCGGTGCTCGACGTGGTCTTCGGGGCGGCGACCGGGGTGGTGACCGGGGCGGCGGGCGCGGACGAGGTGGCCAGGATGAGCACGACCGCCGCGACGAAGGCGACCGCCACGGCCGCCGCGGAGCCGTACACGGGGATCCGGGGGAGCGTCCAGGACGCCGGTTGCGCCGACGCGACGGTCGCGGCGGTGTGGCCGGTCAGGTGCTGCAGCGACTCCCTGAGCGCCACCGTGTCGGGGCGCTGCGCCGGGTTCTTCTCCAGCAGCCGCATGAGCACGGGCGTGAGGGCGCCGGCCCGCTGCGGCGGCCTGGGCGGCTCGGTCATCACCGCGCCGTGCGTGGCCATGGCGGTCGGACGCGAGAACGGCGGTACGCCCTCGACGGCCGTGTAGAGCGTCGCCCCGAGCGACCACAGGTCGGCGGCGGGCCCGGCGGCCCGGCCAGGCTCCTCGGTGAGCGTCTCGGGAGCGGTGAACCCGGGCGTGCCCATGGGCGCCCCGCCCGGCTGCCCGCCGCCGGTCCGCGTGGCGATGCCGAAGTCGGACAGCAGGATGCGGCCGTCGTCGGCCAGCAGCACGTTGCCCGGCTTGACGTCACGGTGCAGCAGGCCGCGCGCGTGCGCGGCGGCCAGCGCCGACAGCACGAACAGGCCGATCGAGGCGGCCCATTCCGGCGCCATCGGCCCGCCCGACTTCACGACCTGGTCGAGAGAGCGCCCGTTGACCAGCTCCATGACGATCCACGGCTCGCCCCCGTCCTCGACCACGTCGTGGATCGCGACCACGGCGGGGTGTCTGACCTCGGCGGCGGTCCGCGCCTCGTGCAGGGTCCGCATGCGCAGCCGCGCCTGGTCGTCCGGGGACAGGTTGGGCGGCAGGTGCACCTGCTTGATCGCCACCTCGCGCCCGATCCCGGTGTCGAGGGCCCGCCACACGGCACCCATACCGCCGCGGCCGATGGGCGCGAGCAACTGGTAACGCCCGCCCACGAGTCGTGGCTGGTTCATTGCATCACTCCTGGCGTCCTAGCGCCGCCGCGATCCATCGGGCGGCGTCACGCGCGCCTTTGCGCATGGCCTCATCGTCGCCGATCTTCCCGGCGTCGATGTACTTGATCTCCATCACGACATTGCTCACCCTGAAGACGACGTCGTGCCGCTCCACCTGGCCCTTCGGGTTGACCAGCTCGTAGCTGAACGCCTCGTCCCCGATCCCGTTGACCTCCTCGTACGACCTGCGCTTCTGGGTGATCAGCTTGTCCAGGCCGATGCCCGGCCAGTTCCAGGAGAGCTCGGCTCCCGACTCGGCGACGTTGAGCGTGTTGACGAACTTCTCCGACGCCTCGTCCACGCTGCGGCCCCAGGCGCTCTCCAGCTGTACAGGGCGCAGCGGGACCACCGCGACGCCCTTGCCGCGGGTCACCCACTCGCAGCCCTCGTCCTGCTGCTTGCCCTTGGCGGGTGCCGCCGGGACCAGCCGCCGCACCTGGGCCGGCGTCAGGAGCGTACACGGGCTCACCGGGACGTCGAACTTCGCCTCCGCCACGGAGGGCTTCGCGGTGACCGGCTCGGACGGCTCGGGGGTGGAAGACGCAGACGTGGCGGGCGGCGCGGCGGTGCCCGGGGTGGACGGACGAGGGGTCGGCTCCGGCTTGAGCAGCGTGGCGCCGGCCACGGCCGCCACCGTGACGACCGCGGCCGCCGCGGTCGCCGCCGCCCCGATGAGGAGCGGCCGCCGCCCGCTCTTGCGCGGGGGCGCGGGCAGCGGCGCCATCGGCTCCTGGCCCTCCGCCACCCGCTGCAGCAGGTACGCCGCCGAACGCGGATCGGGACGTTCGTGCGGCTCGCGGGCCAGCATGCGCATGAGCACCGGCCCCAGGCTCCCGGCACGGACCGGCGGCCGGGGCGGCAGGGTCAGCGCGTCACGCAGCACGGCCATGGGGGAGGTGCCGACGTAGGGGGCCTGGCCCTCGACGGCGGAGTACAGGGTGGCGGCCAGCGACCACAGGTCGGAGGCCGGGCCGCCGCGCTCGCCGCGCAGTCGTTCGGGAGCGATGTAGCCGGGCGAGCCGATGAGCAGGCCCGACTCGGTGATCGTGGCCAGATCCTCCAGCCGGGCGATGCCGAAGTCGGTCAGCACCACCCTGCCGTCGTCGGACAGGAACACGTTGGCCGGCTTCACGTCGCGGTGCTGGATGCCGTGGGCGTGCGCGGTGGACAGCGCGTCCAGCACCCGCAGCCCGAGCGCCGCCACCCGCTCCGGCGCCCAGGGGCCCTCGGCGGCCACCGCGTCCTTCAGGTCGCGGCCCTTCAGCAGCTCCATGACGATCCAGGGCATGCCGTCGTGGGTGAGCACGTCGTGGATCTTGATGATCTCCGGATGGCGCAGCTGGGCGGCGGCCTGGGCCTCGCGGGTCGAGCGTTGCAGCGCCTCCTCGCGCTCGGCGGGGGAGAGCGAGTCGGGGAGCCGTACTTCCTTGATCGCGACCTCGCGGTCGAGGAGTTCGTCGTGGGCGTGCCAGATGGTCCCCATGCCTCCTTGACCGAGCGCTCCGAGCACGCGGTAGCGGGAGGCGATTCTCTCTTCCGGAAGTCCAGGCACAATGGCAACAGTATTGAGACCCCCTTTCGCTTCGCTATATTTCGCCCCAATCCCTGTGACGACCGACCCACGGAGCGAATATGACCACAGGACCTCCCGTGCCTCCCGCGTCGTACTGGCCGGACGGGGGCAGCACGCGGCCGGCGACGTCGAAGCCGCCGGGCTGGGCGGTGGGCATCATGTCCGCGTCCGCGGTGGTGGCGCTGATCGGCGGCGTGGTCCTCGCCACGCGCGACGCGGGTACCGGCACGCCCATCGCGGAGCCTCCCGCCAAGGTGGACCTTCCCGTCACCCCGCCCACCGACCGGCCGTCCCCTGGGCCTTCGCTGGATCCCCCGTCCTCCGCCCCGGAGCAGACCGCCGAGGCATCCCCCTCCGCGGGCGCCACCTCCACCTTCGCGCCGGTCGCGGACGTGCCCGAGGTGTGCGACCTGCTGCCGGAGAGCCTGACGTCGCGGCTGGCGCCCAAGAGCGCGTCGGCGCCCGGCGTCGCCAAGGACGGCTACGGCGCCAAGCGGAAGGACTGCCGGTGGGACCAGAAGGGGTACCACATGGTAGGCGGCTACAACCTGTCGCGGTCGATCAACGTCAAGGTCAACGCCTTCCAGGATCATGACAACGCCCTGGAGGACGCCGACTTCATGTGGGACTCGATGCGCGACTTCTCCGGGCAGACGCGCGAAGATCCGTACAACACGAAATATGGGGAGATCAAGGAAGTCTCCGGGCTGGGCGACAAGGCGTACATGATCTACAGCGAGCACACCGTCCGGCGCACCGCGAACGCCTGGATCTACGTCGTCCGGGGGAACGCCACGCTCGACATCAGGTTCACCGGCGTCGACAACAAGGGCCGCGAGATCCTCTCCAACGAGAACAGCCGGCCGGTGCCCGAGGAGGAGATGCTCAAAGGCGTGGAGGAGATCGCCAAGGAGGTCCTCAAGGGCCTGTCCTGACCGAACCCCCTGGCCGATCGGGCCGCTTCTCACGACCGGTGCACGGTACGTCGCCGGGCGGCGGGATAGCATGACATTGCCTTCCTGATCCACCGCACGATCGCGGGGATGTGTTCATGCCCTCAGGAGCACACGACGGCCCCGAGACGGTCCGTCCTACGCCCGAGTCCGACCTGGGTGTGTTGTTACGCGCCTGGCGGGAGCGGGCGCTGCTGACCCAGGATCAGCTTGCCGCGCGGGCGGGGCTCAACGTCCGCACGGTGCGCCGGCTGGAGACCGGCGAGCTGCGCCGCCCGCGTAGCGCCTCGGTGCGCCTGCTGGCGGAGGCGCTCGACCTGGGCGAGGCGGACCTGGCGACACTGAAACGCCTCGCGACCGGCGATCCGCGCACCCCGCGCGGGGCCTGGACGCCGCCGCACCAACTGCCCGCCGACGCGGCCGCCTTCGTCGGCCGCACCCGCGAACTGGCCCTCGTCAGCGCGACGCACCACCCCACAGATCGTGCGGAGACGGCGGGCACGGCTGACCACGCGGCCATGGCGGGCGCGGCGGACCCCGCGCATCCCGCGGACCCTGTGGGCGTCGGGAACCCTGTGGGCAGGGTGGGGATGGCGATGGTCGTCGCCATCGACGGCATGGCGGGCGTCGGGAAGACCGCGCTCGCCGTGCACGCCGCCCACCGCGTGGCCGCTCACTTCCCCGACGGTGACCTGTTCATGGACCTGCACGGTCACACCCAGGGTGTGCCGGCGGCCGATCCGGCGCAGACGCTGGCCCGTTTGCTGGAGGCGCTGGGCGTCCCGGGGGAGGCGATCCCGCAGGACGCCGGCGACCGGGCCGCCCTCTACCGCAGCATCCTGGCCGACAGGAAGATGCTGATCGTGCTGGACAACGCCGCCGACGAGGCCCAGGTCCGGCCGCTGCTGCCGGGCGCGGGGGGCTCGCTGGTGCTGATCACGAGCAGGCGGCGGCTGGTCGGCCTGGACGAGGCCCGTACGATCTCGGTGGACGTCCTGCCGGTCACGGAGGCGATCGCGCTGTTCACCGGCACCGCGGGCGAGGAACGGGTGGCGGGCGCGTCGCGGGAGGTGCTGGCCGAGGTCGTACGGCGGTGCGGCCTGCTGCCGCTGGCGATCCGGCTGGCCGCGGCCCGGCTGAAGGCCCATCCCGCCTGGAGCGTGCGGCATCTGCTCGAACGCCTGGAGGAGCACCAGCGGCTGCTGAGCGAGCTGCACGCGGGCCGGCGCAGCATCGCCGCCGCGCTCGACCTGTCGTACCGGGAGCTCAGCGGCGCCGAGCAGCGCGCGTACCGGCTGCTGGCCCTGCACCCTGGCGCCGACATCGCGGCCGAAGCCGCCGCCGCGCTGCTGGCCGTCCCCGCCGCCCGCGCCACCGCGACCCTCGACCGGCTGCTGGAGGCGCACCTCCTGCAAGAGCCCAATCCCGGCCGCCACCGCTTCCACGACCTGGTCCGCGCCCACGGCGCCGAGCGGGTGGCCGGCGAGCCGGAGACCGATCGGCGCGCCGCCATGACCAGGCTGCTCGACCACTACGGCCGGGCCGCGTCGGCCGCGATGGACCTGCTCTACCCCTACGACCCCGCCCCGCCCCCGCCCCGTCCCTCCGCCACGACGCAGTCAGGCGCGGCCATGCCCGACGCGGGCGCGGCCACCGCGTGGCTGGACGCCGAGCTGCCCAATCTGCTCGCCCTAGCCCAGCACGCCGCCGACCACGACTTCCCCGGCCACCTCCAGCATCTGTCGGCCACCCTGCACCGGTGCCTGCGCGGCCGGGGCCGTAACGCCGAGGCCGAGTCCCTGCACGCGCGGGCCCTGTCCGCCGCTCGCGACCTGGGCGACAGCGCGGGGGAGATGGAGGCGCTCCTGCGGCTGGGCGAGATCAGGAGCGTGTCCAGCCGGTACGAGGCCGCCGTCGCCGACACCACGGACGCCCTGCGGATCGCCCGCGCCATCGGCGACGAGGCCGGCGAGCTGCGGGCCCTGTACGGCCTGGGCGTCAGCACCGGCTCCCGGGGCCGGTTCCCCGAGGCCGTGGCGTACTACACCCGTGCCCTGGAGATCGCCCGGACCATCGGGCACCGTACCGGCGAGCTGGACGCGCTGATCGGCTTCGGCAACGCGCACCGGGCGATGGGGGAGCCCGAGCAGGCGGCCCGCGCGCTGACCCTGGCGCTGGAGATCGCCCGCGTCACCGGCCACCGCATCGGCGAGCTGCGCGCGCTGAACGGTCTCGGCCGCATCCACCTCGCGGCCGGCGACCACGGGGCCGCAGCCGCCTGCCTGGGCCGGGCCCTCGACCTGGCCCGCGCCACCGGCCACCGGCTGGGCGAGCTGAGCGGCCTGACGGCGCTCGGCCTCCTGCACCGCGGCCAGGGACGGCTTGAGGCGGCCGTGGACTGCTACCGGCGGGTCCTTGAGATCGCGCGTGAGATCGGCAATCGCAACTGGCAGTTCGAGGCCATCCACGGCCTCGGCCGGCTGCACCACGACCTCGGTCGCCCGGGTGAGGCGCTGGAGAGCCACCGTACGGCCCTGGCGCTGGCCTCCGACCTGGGCCAGCGTGGCGACCAGGCCCGCGCCCACGACGGCCTGGCCTGCGCCGGCGCCGCGCTCGGCCGCCCCGACCTGGCCCGCCACCACTGGTCCCAGGCCCTGGCCATCCTGACCGGCCTCGGCGCCGACCGCGCCGAGGAGAGCGGCGTCGACGCGGAGAGCATCCGCGCCCGCCTGGCCGAAGTGGCGCCGAAGGTCACTCCACGTACTGGAAGATGAACGGTGCCACCAGCCCGATGAGGGCGAGCGCCTCGGTGAGGACCCCGGCCCTATCGCGGCCAAGCCGTGACCGATGGCTGTGACGTTGCCGGAGGAAGTGAAATGCGCTTGATGACAGTCGATCTCGGGGAGGCGTCGGCGGCGTCACCGAGTACTGCGGAAAGGCAGTCCCTAGGGGTGATTCCCGAGGCCTGGGGTGGTACGCGCGACCCCCGGCGTACATGCGAGGACGTAGGCCGACTGTCTCCCTCAGCCTGACGTTTCCCGGCGCCGGTTTCGCGACGCTGAACGCAGACGAAATCGACGACCTCGACGAAGGAGCCCGGGATGAACGCCGCCATCGACACCATGATCTCCAAGCTGGCCGCCTGGCTGAGCCGGCACAGCATCGACGTCCTGCGCGTCAGCCTCGGGCTGGTCTTCGTGGCCTTCGGCACGCTCAAGTTCTTCCCAGGAGTCAGCCCGGCGGAGGCGCTGTCCGTGGCCACGCTGGAGAAGTTGTCCCTGGGCCTGCTGACGGGCTACGCGGCGCAGGCCGTGATCGCCGCCATGGAGGTCTTCATCGGCCTCACGCTGGTGACCGGCAAGCTGCTCAAGACCGGCCTCGTGGTGCTGACCGGCGCGCTGGCGGGGTTCTTCGCCCCGTACGCGCTGTTCTTCACCGACCTGTTCCCCGGCGCCCCGACGCTGGAGGCGCAGTACATCTTCAAGGACATCGTCCTGGCCGCCGCGGCGATGGTGATCGCGGCCCGCGCGCTGGGCGCCCGCCTGGTCCCGGTCCGCGAGCCCCAGGAGCGGGTTCACGACCTGCGCCGGCGGGCAGCGGCCTAGGCGACAGGACGCGGCGGTGCCTTCCGGACCTGGTCCGGGGAGCGCCGCCGCGTTCTCATGGGGTCAGCACGACCTTGCCGGCCACGGTGCCGGACTCCGCCATCCGCATGGCCTCGGCGACGTGGGTGAGCGGGAACCGCGCGGCGATCTGGGGGGTCACGTCGCCACGCCGCAGTGCCGCGAAGACCTGGGTGAGGTCGGCGCGCAGCCGGGCGCGGAACCGGTCCTTCGACAGAGCCCGCCCGGCCCAGATGTTGTAGAAGCAGGCGCGGCGGCGGTTGGGCAGCGCGTTCCACAGCCACACCCGCAGCAGCAGCTTGACCACGGGCCACTGCTTGGAGCCCTGATCGTCCCTGGTGGAGGCGGTGCCGTAGGCGACGAGCGTGCCGCCGGGCGCCAGCAGCCGCCAGGAGTCCACGATGCCGGGCCCGCCGACGTGGTCGAAGACGGCGTCCACGCCGCCCGGAGCCACCTCGCGGACGCGTGCGGCGACGTCACCCGCGCGGTAGTCGATCGGGACGACGCCGCGCTCGCGCAGCGTGTCGTGATGGCGGGCGGACGCGGTGCCGATCACCGTCACGCCGGCGGCCTGGGCCAGTTGGACCAGGACCGAGCCGACGCCGCCGTTGGCGCCGTGCACCAAAATGGTCTGGCCCGCGCGGACGCGCGCCTCGCGGTGCAGCATCTGCCAGGCGGTGATGCCGTTGACCACGACGGTCTCCGCCTCCGCCGCGCCGATCCCCTCGGGGACGGCCACCACGTCCGCCGCGTCCACGACGACGTGACTGGCCCAGCCGCCGACCTTGACCAGCGCGGCCACGAGGGTGCCGGCCAGGCCGGGCGGCACGCCCGCGCCGGTCGCGACGACGGTGCCGACCAGGTCGTAGCCGGGCACGAAGGGGAACGGCGGCTGGTCGTAGTAGCGGCCCCGGCGCATCTGCTGCTCGGCGAACGAGACGCCGGTCGCCTCCATCCTGATCACGACCTGGCCGGGGCCGGCGTCGGGGACCGCTCCGCGCCGGACCTGTAGCTCCTCCGGCTCCACCTTGCCCGGCAGGACGACCTCGACGAGCTCTTCGGTGTTCATGACGACCCTCCTGAGTTACTAATACTTGCTTCAGTTAGAAGCTATAACTCATGAATGAGACTGTCAATCACGACAGTGATAGGCTCTAACCAATGTGAGGAGCTGATGAGATGGCCGAGCCGGCGACTCCGCGCGGGCGCTACCGCGCCCAGGTGCGGGCCGAGATCAAGGAATGCGCGTGGGAGCAGATCGCCACGGCCGGGGCCTCGGCGCTCTCACTGAACGCGATCGCCAGGCAGGTGGGCTTGAGCGGCCCCGCG
Organism: Nonomuraea sp. NPDC048892; assembly: GCF_040649735.1. Lineage (NCBI taxonomy): Bacteria > Bacillati > Actinomycetota > Actinomycetes > Streptosporangiales > Streptosporangiaceae > Nonomuraea > Nonomuraea sp. NPDC048892. Next base: position 162,434 of record NZ_JBEZFZ010000005.1, read on the forward strand.
CTCTACCGGTACTTCGCCGGCCGCGACGAGCTCATCACCGAGCTGGTCAAGGACGCGTACCGGAGCCTGGGCGCCGCCTTCGGAGCGGCGGGCCCGGGGGCGGGGGTGGCCGAGCTGGCGCACGTCCTGCGCGGCTGGGCGCTCGACGATCCGCAGCGGTATTTCCTCGTCTTCGGCACCCCCGTGCCCGGCTACCACGCGCCGGGCGACGTCACCACGATCGCGTCCGAGATCATGACGACCCTGCTCGACGCCTGCACCGCCCCACTTCCCGACGGCCCCGAACCATCGCACGCCGCCCCACTTCCCGGCGGCCCGGCGCCACCGCACGCCGCCCCGCCGGCCGCCCTGCGCCGGGCGCTGACGTTCTGGACCCGGCTGCACGGGGTCCTGTCGCTGGAGCTCGCCGGGCACTTCACCGGGATGGACTTCGACCCCGCGCTGCTCTACGCCGCCGAGCTGGACGCCTTGACCTGCGCGGATGACGGGCGCGACGAGCCCTTGACCCACAGGTAGCTGCCGGGACGGCGACGCTCCAGCCGCAGCGACCCCACCGTGAACCGGCACACCATCTCCTTCACCCAGGCGGCCACCTGGCCGCTCAGGATCCACTCCACCGGCGAGTCGTCGGCCCTGACGAACTGGATCAGGCCGTCGCGCCGCCCCAGGCTGACGCACTGGATCAGGTACCGGAACCGGAACGGCCGCGCGGCCCGACCGGCGGCCCTGGCGTTGACGACGTCGGCCGCGTGGGCCGCGATCGGCATCCCGGCCGCGCACGACATCCGGGACGTCCCGCCGGGCACACGCACGGCCGCCGCGTCGCCGACCACGTACACCTCGGGATGCGACACCGACCGGAGCGTCTCGTCCACCAGCGCCCGCCCGCGCGAATCCACGGCCAGCCCCGCCTCGGCGGCCAGCGGCGGTACCACGAACGACGCCGCACAGACCACCACGTCGGCCGCCACGTCGCCCCGATCCGTCCTGACCACGCCGGGGCCGGCTCCCGTCGCCCGCGTCCCCGCGTGCGTGCGGACGCCGAGCCGGGTCAGGGTGCGGGCCAGGTGCCGCCTGCCCTTCCCCGACAGCCCGGCACCCGGCTCGCCGCCGGTGACCAGCGCCACCTGCCACGACGGATAACTCTCGGCCAGCTCCGCGGCCATCTCGACGCCGGTCAGCCCGCCGCCGACCACGGCCACCCGGCCGCCGCTCCCTTCGAGCCGGGTGCGCAGCTCGGCGGCCGTCTCGGCGGTGTAGGCGTGCTCGGCGACGCCGGGGGCGCTCACGTCGGTCCCGCTGCCCAGGGCGTACACGAGCGTGTCGTACGGGAAGACGCGCCCGTCGTCGGTGCGCACCCGCCGCGCCTGAAGATCGATGCCGCTCACCCGCGCCTGGACCGTGGCGATGCCGGTGCCTCTGGTCAGCTCGGCCAGCGGGATCGTCACGCCGGGCCGTCCCGCCGCCAGCTCGTGCATCCTGATCCGCTGCCTGAACGACGAGTCCGCGCTGATCAGGGTGATCCGGTGGGTGCGGTCCAGCCGCAGCGCCGTCGTGAGACCCGCGTAGCCCGCTCCGATGACCAGGATGTCCATGTCCGCCTCCTTGAGAATCTCAGCTGCGGGACAGACGGCACGGCGGAGCGGAACGTGAGCGTGAGACGCGTCACACCCAGTGAGGAGGCCAGGTCACAACCCAGGGAGCCGGCCGGGTCACACCCCGGCCAGCTTGGCCGGGTTCCGCACGTGGCACACCTCGGTGATGCGCCCGTCGGCGACGGTGAAGGCCAGCACGGAGTCCACCGTGCCGTCCGCGTTCCTGACCACCACGCCGGGAGCGCCGTTGACCTCGACCAGCTCGGAGGTCATGCCCGCGTACCAGCGCTCGATCACGCCCTGCACCAGCCTGGCCACCCGCCGCGCCCCCACCACCGGCACCAGCGCCGCGCCGACCACGCCGCCGCCGTCGGCCCGCCACACCACGTCGGGGTCGAGCACCGCGACCAGCCCGCGCAGGTCGCCGGTGACCGCGGCGGCGGTGAACGCCGCCACCGCCTTGCGGTGGGTCACCCGGTCGCCGGAGCTGCGCGGCGCGTACTCGCGCACCCGGCCGCGCGCCCGCGAGGCGAGCTGCCGCACCGCCTCGTCACTGCGCCCGAGCACACGGGCGATCTCGTCGAACGGCACCGCGAACACGTCGTGCAGCACGAACGCGACCCGCTCGGCCGCCGACAGCCGCTCCAGCACGGCCAGCAGGGCCAGGCTGACCGATTCGTCCATGGTGGCCCGGTCTTCCGGACCCGGCTCCCGCACCACCGGCTCGGGCAGCCACTCCCCGACGTACGACTCGCGCCGTGCCCGGGCGGAGGTGAGCGCGTCGTAGCAGATCCGGCTCACAATCGTGGTCAGATAGGCGCGCACGTCCTCGACGACGCCGGGATCCGCCCGCTGCCAGCGCAGCCACGCCTCCTGGAGCGCGTCGTCGGCGTCGGTGCGGGTGCCCATGATCCGGTACGCCACTCCCCACAGGTGGGAGCGGTGGGCCTCGAACGCCGCCAGCCGTGCGGCTTCACCATCCTGCACGAGGCCCACCCTGCGTCCGGACACCGGAGCACGTCAACTCGCGCCTCATGAGCCGAAGGCACGCCGGTAGGCGGCGGGGCTGACGCCGGTCGTCTTCTTGAACCGGTCGCGGAAGGCGGTCGGCGAGCCGAAGCCGACCTGGGCGCCGATGCGCTCGACGGGATGGCGGGTGCTCTCCAGCAGGTGCTGGGCCTGCCTGATGCGGGCGCGGTGCAGCCACTGCAGCGGGGTCGTGCCGGTCTGCTCGCGGAAGCGGCGGATCAGCGTGCGGGTGCTCATCCGGGCCTGGGCGGAGATGTCGTCCAGCGTGAGGGGGCGGGCGAGGTTGTCCTGGAGCCAGGTGAGCAGCGGCTCCAGCTCGGCGCCCCGGGGCGTGACCTGGTGGTCGTGCGCGATGAACTGGGCCTGCCCGCCCTCGCGTTCCAGCGGCATGACCGACAGCTGGGCGGCGTCGGCGGCCACGGCCGAGCCGTAGTCGCGGCGGATCAGGTGCAGGCACAGGTCCAGCCCGGCGGCGGCGCCGGCCGAGGTGAGGAACTGGCCGTGGTCGACGTACAGGACGTCGGGGGCGACCTCAAGCCGCGGGTGGTCGGCGGCCAGCCGGTCGGCCAGGATCCAGTGGGTGGTCACCCGCAGGCCGTCCAGGAGCCCGGTCGCGGCCAGGGGGAACGCGCCGGAGCAGATGGAGGCCATGCGGGTGCCGTCCGCGGCGGCCGCGCGCAGCGCGTCGCGGACGGCGCCGGGCAGCGGATCGAACGGCGTCGCCGTGCCCGGCACGATGATCGTGTCCGCGGCCTTGAGCCCGTCCAGGCCCCAGGGCGCGCGCAGCGTGAACGCCCCGGCGTCGATCTCCGGCCGCTGCGCGCACACCCGGATCCGGTAGCCGGGCCGGCCGTCGGGCAGCCGCGCCCGGCTGAAGGTCTCGATCGGGGTGGACAGGTCGAACGGGATCACCTGGTCGAGCGCGAGGACCGCGACGGTGTGCATGGCGCGAACCTACCTCCGCGCACCGCCGGTCCCGCGCCCGCCCCAGACGGTGACCTGGCTGGCAGGGCCTGGCGCTTTTCCGTCGACAGCCCTCGTTGATGCCGGGGCCGGTCGAGGCGTCAAGCGCCTCCAGCGCCAGGCTCGGTGCTCAGCGGCCGATCGGGTGCCAGACCGTCTTGATCTCCAGGAACGGGCGGATCCGCGACAGCCCGGGATCGGCGTCGGCCCAGTCGTCCCGGCCCGGCCGCAGCACCCGCTTGAGCGTGCCGGCCGCCAGCTCCTCCAGCTCGGCCGCGAGAGCGCCGGCGCCGGTCAGGTCCAGGGCGTTCACGTCGGCGTGCCCGGCCAGCGGCGGGGCCAGCTCGGCGACCCGGCCGGTCAGGATGTTGGCCACGCCGGGCGGCAGGTCGGAGGTGGCCAGCGCCTCGGCCAGCGTCACGGCCGGCAGCGGGACGCGTTCGCCCGCCACCAGGACGGCCGTGTTGCCCGAGGTGATCACCGGCGCGAGCACCGACACGAGCCCGAGCAGCGAGGAGGAGGCGGGGGCGAGCACGCCCACGACGCCGGTCGGCTCGGGATCCGAGACGTTGAAGTAGGGGCCGGACACCGGGTTCGCGCCGCCGAGCACCTGACCGATCTTGTCGGCCCACCCGGCGTAGTAGACCCAGCGGTCCACCGTCGCCGACACCAGCGCCTGCGCCCGCCCCGCCTTCACGCCCTCGGCCGCGGCCACCTCGGCGGCGAACTGGTCGCGCCGCCCCTCCATCATCTCGGCGATCCGGTAGAGGATCTGCCCCCGGTTGTACGCGGTCCGCCCCGACCAGCCCGGGAACGCCTTCCGCGCCGCCACCACGGCGTCCCGCACGTCCTTGCGTGAGGCCAGGGCCGCGTTGGCGAGGTGATCTCCGGCCGCGGACGTCACGGGATACGACCTCCCTGATTCCGAGCGCGGGAACGCGCCACCGATGTAGAGCTTGTACGTCCTGCGCACGCCGACCCGCGCCGCCGCCGTCGTCTCACCCACGGAGATACGCCTCCAACCCGATCAGTCCGCCCTCGCGGCCGTATCCCGACTCCTTGTAGCCGCCGAACGGGCTGGCCGGGTCGAACACGTTGAACGTGTTGGACCACACCACCCCGGCCCGCAGCCGGGCCGCGGTCCACAACATCAGCGAGCCCTTCTCCGTCCACACCCCCGCCGACAGCCCGTACGGCGTGTTGTTCGCCTTGGCCACGGCCTCCTCCGGCGTACGGAAGGTGAGCACCGACAGCACCGGCCCGAAGATCTCCTCGCGGGCGATCCGGTGTGCCTGCGTGACACCGGTGAACACGGTGGGCGGGAACCAGTAGCCCCGCTCGGGCAGCGAGCAGGCCGGCGACCAGCTCGTGGCGCCCTCGGCCTCCCCCGCGGCGGACAGCTCGCGGATCCTGGCGAGCTGGGCGGCCGAGTTGATCGCCCCGATGTCGGTGTTCTTGTCCAGCGGGTCGCCGAGCCGCAGCCGCCCGATCCTGGCGCGCAGCCGGGCCAGCAGCTCCTCGGCGATCGACTCCTGCACCAGCAGCCGCGAGCCCGCGCAGCACACGTGGCCCTGGTTGAAGAAGATGCCGGTGACGATGCCCTCGACGGCCTGGTCGAGTGCGGCGTCGTCGTAGACGATGTTGGCGCCCTTACCGCCCAGTTCGAGGGTGAGCCGCTTGTCCGTGCCCGCCACGGCGCGGGCGATCTGCCGGCCCACCTCGGTCGAGCCGGTGAAGGCCACCTTGTCGGCGTCCGGGTGGGAGACCACGGCCCGGCCGGTGTCGCCGGCGCCGGTCACGATGTTGACCACGCCGGGCGGCAGCTCCGCCTCCTGGCAGATCTCGGCGAAGGCCAGCGCCGTCAGCGGCGTGGTCTCGGCCGGTTTGAGCACGACCGTGTTCCCGGTGGCCAGCGCGGGCGCGACCTTCCACGCCAGCATCAGCAGCGGGAAGTTCCACGGGATGACCTGCGCGGCCACGCCCAGCGGCCGGGCGCCGCCGAGCCCCGCGTGGGCCAGCTTGTCCGCCCAGCCGGCGTAGTAGAAGAAGTGGGCCGCGACCAGGGGCAGGTCGACGTCCCTCGTCTCCTTGATCGGTTTGCCGTTGTCCAGCGACTCCAGCACGGCCAGCTCGCGGGCACGTTCCTGGATGATGCGGGCGATGCGGAACAGATACTTGCCGCGCTCGGCGCCCGGCAGCTGCGACCACACGCGCTCGTACGCCCGCCGCGCCGCGGCGAACGCCCGCTCCACGTCGGCCTCGCCGGCGGCGGCCACCTCGGAGAGCGGCTCCTCGTCGGCCGGGTTGACGGTGACGATGCGCTCGTCGCTCTTGGCCTCGACGAACTCCCCGTCGATGAACAGGTCGTACGACGGCCGGACGGACACGATGGAACGTGACTCCGGCGCGGGCGCGTACTCGAAGATCTCCACGCCTCTCCCTAGTCGATGGTGTAGTAGTCGGGCCCGGAGTAGTGCCCGGTGGCGAGCTTGGTGCGCTGCATGAGCAGGTCGTTCAGCAGCGTGGACGCGCCGAGCCGGAACCAGGCGGGGTCCAGCCAGTCGTCCCCGGCGATCTCCTTGACCAGCACCAGGTAGCGGATCGCGTCCTTGGTGGTACGGATGCCGCCGGCCGGCTTCACCCCGGCCTGCCGCCCGGTCGCGGCCCGGTAGTCCCTGACCGCCTCCAGCATGATCAGCGTGACCGGCAGCGTGGCGGCGGGGGAGACCTTGCCCGTCGAGGTCTTGATGAAGTCGGCCCCGGCGTGCAGCGCCAGCCAGGACGCCCGGCGCACGTTGTCGTAGGTGACCAGCTCGCCGGTCTCCAGGATGACCTTCAGATGCGCCTGGCCGCACTGCTCCTTGACGGCGGTGATCTCGTCGAAGACCTTGCCGTAGTCGCCCGCCAGGAACGCCCCGCGGTCGATGACCATGTCGATCTCGGTGGCTCCCGCGGCCACCGCCGCGCGGGTGTCGGCCAGCTTGACCTCCAGCGACGTACGCCCGGCGGGGAAACCGGTGGCGACCGAGGCGAGCCCGACGCCGGTGCCCGCCAGCGCCTGCGCGGCCGTGGCGATCATGTCGGGGTAGACGCAGAGCGCGGCCACCGAGGGCGCGGTGGGGTCGGCGGGATCGGGCCGCACGGCCTTGGCCGCCAGCGCGCGTACCTTGCCGGGGGTGTCCGAGCCTTCCAGCGTGGTCAGGTCGACCATCCGGATGGCCAGGTCGATCGCCTGCCGCTTCGCGGTCGTCTTGATCGACCGGGTGGACAGGTCGGCGGCTCTGCGGGCCACTCCGACCTCGTCCACACCGGGCAGTCCGTGCAGATAACCCCGAAGCGAGCCGGGCAGGGTGTCAGGCACGGGCGCCACGCCTTTCGATGAGCAGGTTGAGCACGAGGGCGACCAGCAGGATGAGACCGGTCACCACCATCTGGAAGAAGGAGCCGAGGCCGAGCAGGTTGCACAGGTTCCGCAGCACCGACAGCAGCAGCACCGCCACGAACGTGCCGAACACGCCGCCTCGCCCGCCGAACAGGTTCGTGCCGCCGAGCACCACGGCCGCGATGGCGTCCAGTTCCAGCCCGTTGAACGCGGTGGGCTGGCCCACCGTCAGGCGGGAGGTGAGCAGCACCCCGGCCAGCGCGGCCAGCCCGCCCGACACGGCGAACACGGTCGTGATCACCCCGCGCACCGGCAGCCCGGACAGCCGGGCCGCCTCCTTGTTGCTGCCGACCGCGTAGACGTACTCGCCGAACGTGGTGCCGCGCAGGATCCCGGCGGCGAGCAGGGTGACCACCACGAAGATGATCCCGACGATCGGGACGTAGCCGATGAACCCGCCGCCGAGCAGCTGGAACGCCTCAGACCCGCCGGCCTCGGCAGGCTTGCCGTCGGTCAGCAGGAACGTGAGCCCGCGCACGGCGGTGAGCCCGGCCAGCGTGGTCATGAACGACGGCAGCGTCAGGTACGCCGACATCCCGCCCATGAACGCGCCGAACGCCGCCCCGGCGACCACGCTGAGCAGGATCGCCGGCAGGACCGGCACGCCCGAGGTCATGAGCAGCGCGACCGTCATCCCGCCGAAGGCCGCCACGCTGCCCACGGACAGGTCGATGCCCGCCGTCAGCACCACCATGGTCATGCCGATGGCGACGATCCCGGTCAGCGACGACTGCTGCAGCAGGTTGGCGATGTTGCGGCCGGTGAGGAACTGCGGCGCCAGCAGCGAGGCGACCACGCACAGCCCGAGGAAGACCAGCAGCAGATTGGACTTGACGATCAGGTCGGCGCCGCGGCGCGAGCGCGTGCCGCGTTCCCCCGTGGCCGTGGTCACCGAGGATCCGATGGATGCGGTCATGGTGTCGCTCCTGTGATGACGGTGTGCGCGATGACGTTCTCGGCGCTGACCCGGGGATCGAAGCGCGCGACGTTGCGGCCCTCGTACAGGACCTGGATCCGGTCGGCGTTGGCGGTCAGCTCGTTGAGCTCGCTGCTGGCGAGCAGGACGGCCACGCCCTGGTCGGCCAGGTGGCGCACCTGGCGGTAGAGGTCGGCCTTGGCGCCCACGTCGAGCCCGCGCGTGGGCTCGTCAAGCAGCAGGACCCTGATCCCGCCGCGGGTGATCCACTTGGCCAGCACCACCTTCTGCTGGTTGCCGCCGGAGAGCTGGCCGACGAGCTGCCCCGGCCCCGCTGACCTGACGCCGAGGTCGGCCAGGGCGGGCGCGGTCAGGCGCCGCCCGAGCCGGCCGGGCAGCAGCCACGGCGCCTTGCCGAGCGCGCCGACGGCGGCGTTGCGGCTCACCGACAGGCCCAGCATCAGCCCCTGCTCCTTGCGGCTCTCCGGCACCAGCGCGAGCCCGGCCCGCACGGCCGCGGCCGGGCTGCCCACCTTGAGCGGACGGCCGTCCAGGCGGGCCGAGACCTGGGCCTTGACGTCGCCGAACAGCGCCCGCAGGAGCGTCGTGCGGCCGGCGCCGCCGAGCCCGGCGAGCCCGACGACCTCGCCCGGCCGCACCTCGATGCCGCGCACGTCGAGCAGGCCCGGTACGTGCACGCGTTCGACGCTCAGCAGCGGCTCGCCCTCGGGAGCGGGCCTGTCGGTGGCGCCCACGAGCTCCCCGGCCTCGCCGATCATGGCCGCGACGATCTCGTCCGCGCCGGTGACGGCCAGGTCGTAGACGCCGACCGCGCGGCCGTCACGCAGCACGGTCGCGCGGTCGCCGATCTCCATCACCTCGTCCATCCGGTGCGAGATGAAGATCACCGACCGTCCCTCCGCGACGAGGGACCTGATGACCTCGAACACGGCGAGCAACTCGCTCTCGCCGAGCGTGGCGGACGGCTCGTCCATGACGATCACCCGCGCGTCCGCGGTCAGGGCCTTGGCGATGGCCGTGAGCTGCTGGGACGCGATCGGCAGGTCCCTGACCCGCGCGGTCACCGGGAAGCGGGCGCCGACCCGGTCCAGCGCCCGGCGGGCCAGCCGCGCACGTTCCGCCCTGCGGACGAACGGGCCCCGCCTGGGCGTGCGGCCCAGCAGCAGGTTCTGCGCCACGGTGAGGTCCGGCAGCAGGTCCAGCTCCTGGTAGATCACCGCGACGCCGGCGGCCAGTCCCGCGTGCGGGGTGGCGGGCGTGTACGGCTCCCCGTCCAGCAGGATCGACCCCTCGTCCGGCCGGTACGAGCCCGACAGGATCTTCATCAGCGTGCTCTTGCCCGCCCCGTTCTCGCCCAGCAGGCAGTGCACCTCGCCGGGACGCACGCCCAGCTCGACGCCGTCCAGGGCGACGGTGCCGGGGAAACGTTTGACGATCCCGGTCATGCGCAGGCGTTCCGTGCTCATGCGGCCTCCAGGAGATGGCGGGCGTTGTGGTCGTCGGTGATCAGCACGTCGCACAGGCCACTGGAGACGACGGCCCGGCACACGGCGCGCTTGGCCGCGCCGCTGACCAGCGCGACGGAGGTGGTGGCCGAGCGCAGCACGTCCAGGGAGAGCCCGAGCGTGCGCCCGTCCAGGGCGGGATCGACGATCCTGCCCTCGGCGTCGATGAAGCGCCCCAGCACGTCGCCGACCGCGCCCGCCCCGGCCAGCCTGGCCAGGTGGGCGGCGTCGATCTGGCCCGAGTCCACCAGCACCGAGTCGCTGTCCATGCCGCCTGGGCTGAACAGGAACAGGTCGGCCCGGGCGGCCAGGGCCAGCACGTCGGCGATGGCCCGGTCGCTCTCCAGCACCGCGCGGGTGCTCTCCTGCTCCAGGATCGCCGGGGCGGCCAGCAGCGTCGCGGTGCCGCCGCCGTGGTGGGCCATCAGGCTGGCCATGCTGTGCGCGCTGGTGGGGTGGCGCGACCGGCTGAGCGCGCCGTTGATCTGCACCACGTTGACGCCGGTGGCCCAGCCGGGGGTCAGCCCGCCGGCCAGCCGGTCGAGTGTGCGGCCCCAGGAGACGCCGATCAGGCTCGGCGCGGGCCGCATCTCCATCAGGTGCTCGGCGCCCGCCGCGGCCACGCGGTCGCGCATCTGCTCGGCGTCGTCGCCGCCGACCGCGGCGACCACGACGGCGTCCCGCAGGCCGAAGCGCTCCCTGAGTGAACGTTCCAGCGTGCGGACGCGGGAGCGCGGGTGCAGCACCTCGATGCGGACGATGCCGACCTCGCGTGCCTCGGCCAGCATGCGTCCCACCTTCCAGCGGGTGAGGTGCAGCGCGGTGGCGATCTGCTCCTGGGTCTCGCCGGCCTCGTAGTAGCGGACGGCCACCTGGTAGAGCTGGTCGTCGTCGCTCATCCGGTCACCCTCCTGCGATCGTCGCGGCTCATGCGCCCGGCCTCCTCCCACTGAGGCGGTGGGAGATGCCGGTCGTGGCGGCGGTGGCGGCGCGGTAGTCGGCGTAGCCGTGCCGGTAGGCCGCCACGTTCCCGGCGACCGGCTCGACCGTGCGCACCTTGGGCGCGTAATGCGCCGCCGCCTCCGCCAGCGAGCCGTGCCGGCCCGAGCCGGCCGCGGCCAGCACCGAGCAGGCCCGCAGCGTGAGGTTGTCGCCGCTGACCAGGTGGACCGGCCTCCCGAGCACGTCGGCGGTGGTCTGCAGCCACAGCTCGTTGTGCTGGATGCCGCCCGACAGGAAGATCTCGTCCACCGCGATCCCGCCGTCGGTGAAGGAGTCGACGACCTGGCGGGTGCCGTACGCGACGCCTTCCACCGCCGCCCGGTAGACCTGCTCGGGCGTGCTGGCCAGGGTCAGGCCGAGCACCGCGCCGCGCAGGTGCGGGTCGCGCAGCGGCGTGCGGTTGCCCATGAAGTAGTCCAGGACGATCAGCCCGTGCTCCACCGGCGGCAGCTCCGCCGCCGCCTTGATCAGCCCGCCGATCTCCGCGCGCGGCCGGCCGATGAGCCCCTCGCCCGTCCACGCCAGGACGGAGCCCGCGCTCACCTGGCCGCCCTCGACGAGCCAGCGGCCCGTGCGCAGCGCGTCCGGGTACGGCCCCCACACGGTGGCGGGGAAGACCGGCTCGGCGACCTCCGTGACGAAGGCGTTGGACGTGCCGCACACGATCGACACCTGCCCTTCGTGCCCGCCGCCGACGGCCAGCAGCGACAGGTGCGCGTCGATCCCGCCGGACACGACGGTGGCCGGCCCCGTGATGCCGAGCTCCGCGCGGGCCCGCGCGCCCAACGGCCCCACAGGGTCGCCTACGGGCACGATCTCGTCGGGCAGCTTGGCGGCCAGGTCGCCGATGCCGAGCGCCTCGTACAGATCGTGCGGATGACCGGCGCCGCGCGGGTCGTAGTTGCTCTTGCAGACCGCGTTCATCCGCGAGCCCGCCCACCGCCCGGTGAGCCGCCAGACCATGTAGTCCACCGCCTCGACGATGTGGGCGGCGGCACGGTAGGTGGCGGGCTCGTGCCGTGCCAGCCACATGGCCTTGGGCACCAGCCACTCGACCGCGTCGCGGCCGCCGGAGTAGCGCAGGACCGGATGGTCGGTGCCGGCGGTGAGCTCGGACTCCTCACCGGCCCTGCCGTCCATCCAGAGCAGGGCCGGCCGCAGCGGGCGGCCGTCCCGGTCGAGCACGGCCACCGTCGAGGCCGTGGTCGCCACCGCGACCCCGTCGATCTCCGGGCCGCCGGCCTCGGCGAGCGCCTGCCTGACGGCGTGCGCGCCCGCCCGCCACCAGTCGTCCGGATCCTGCTCGGCCCAGCCGGGCCGGGGGAACCGGGTCGGGTACGAATCCGCGCCCGACCCCATGAGCGTGCCGTCGACGCCGTAGACCGCCGCGCGGGCGCCTTCGGTCCCCAGGTCGAGGGCGAGAAAGGCAGCCATCGTCACTCCTCGTTCGGCAGGAAGAGGACCTTGGAGCTGAAGATCGAGCGGTCGCCGAGGCTCGCGATCGTCTCGGGCAGCGCGTCCAGCCCCAGTTCGTGCGTGATCATGAACTTCCAGGCCAGGTCGCCCGAGGCCAGCGACCGCGCCGCCACCCGCCACTCGTCGCCGGGGAAGGGCGCGGAGAAGGAGTTCCAGGCCCCGTGCAGGGTGACCTCGCGGCGCAGGAACGAGCTGAACGTGGCCTTGGGCAGCACCACGGGCTCGTGCGGGATGCCGATGAACACGGCCTCGCCGTGCCTGGCGGCCAGCGCCACGGCCTGGTCGACGGTGGCGGGCACGCCCGCGGACTCGATGACCACGTCGTAGCCGTCACCGGCCGTCTCCGCCGCGGCCTGGGCGCTGGTCGCGGTGTGCGTGGCGCCCGCCTCCGTGGCCATGGCCGCCTTCTGCTCGTTCAGCTCGACGACCAGCACCTCAGCGGCCCCGGCGAGCCTGGCCCACTGCACGGCGAACAGCCCGATGGGGCCCGCGCCCACCACCGCGACCCGCTTGCCGCCGCGCATCTTCGTCCGCCACAGGGCGTGCAGCGCGATCGCGGCCGGGTCCAGCATGGCCGCCGCGCGCGGGTCGAGGTCCGCGGGCAGCACCATCAGGTTCTCGTCCGGGACGGTGACGTACTGCGCGTACGCCCCGTCCCGGCGGCTGCCGAAGTAGCCGTAGTTCTTGCACAGGCTGAAGTGGCCCTGGCTGCAGGGTTCGCAGGCGTGACAGGGGATCAGCGGGGGCACCGTGACCAGGTCGCCCTCGCGGACGCGGCCGGTGGCGGCCAGGTCCGCGCCGAGCCGTACGACGTGGCCGGAGAACTCGTGGCCGCAGATGATCGGGAAGTGGTACGCCCCCGCGTGCAGCATGCGGGGGACGTCCGAGCCGCAGACCCCGCAGGCCGCGACGCGGACGAGCGCCTCGCCGGGCCCCGGCTCCGGCACGGGCACCTGCTCGACCCTGATGTCGCCGGGGGCGTGGAGCACCGCGGCCTGCATGGTTTCCGACATCCTTGCGCCTTTCTTACTGGGTTGCCTGGCCTGGGTTGCCGGGCTTTGGTGGGTTGCCGGGCTTTACTTGGTCGCCTGGGCGAACTCGCCGGAGCCCGCGTACTCGGCCGCGTTGTCCGTGTCGATCAGCGCCGTGCCGGCATCGATGTTCGGCTCGGCCTGCTCGCCCTTCTGGACCTTGAGCACCGTCTCGACGGCCTTGGAGCCGAGGGAGATGGGGTCGTTGAGCGCGGTGGCCACGTACTGGCCCTGGGGGATCTGCTTGACCGCCTCCATGAGGCCGTCGACCCCGGCGACCAGGACCTTGTCCTTGCCGTTCTCCTTCAGCACCTGGAGCGCGCCGAGCGCCATGTCGTCGTTGTGCGCGTACACGGCGGCGACGTCGGGGTGGACCTGGAGCAGGTCCTGCATCGCGGTGACGGCCTTGGAGCGCACGTAGTCCGAGTACGGTCCCTCGACGATCTTGATCTTGGGGTTGCCCGCCACGGCCTCGTGGAAGCCGGCGCTGCGGTCCCGCGCGACCGCGCCGCCCGCGTCACCGCGGATCTCGATCACGGTGCCGCCCTTGTCGCCGAGCTGCTCGCTCAGCCGCTTGCCGACGAGCGCGCCCATCGCCTTGTTGTCCCGCCCGACGTGCGCGACCGCGCCTTCGGGCACCGGCCGATCCACGGTCACGACCGGGATGCCGGCCGCCTTGGCCGCGGCGATGCCGGGCTGGACGCCCTTGGGGTCGACCGGGTTGATCAGCAGGACGTCCACCTGGCGGGTGATGAGGTCCTGGATGTCGTTGTTCTGCTTGGTGACGTCGCCGCCCGAGTCGGCGAAATAGAGCGTTCCACCGGCCTTCTTGGCGGCGGCCTCGGCGCCCTCGCGCAGCTGTACGTAGAAGGGGGACTGCTGGGTCGCCTGGCTGAAGCCGATGGCGACGGGGCCGTCGTCCTTCTGCCCGGAGGCTCCGGTGGAGCTATCGGTTGAGCCACCGGGGGAGGTGGACACCGAGCACGCGGTCAAGGCGGTGACCAGGAGCAGGGCAGGGATTGAGAACGACCGGAATGCACTCATAGGGGCCTCCGTATGTGACGTAGGTAACGCACCGTAAGTCGGCTTTTAAACTGATCGCAACACTTGAGCCACATTTTGCTCATATGAGCACGGGTGCGAAGGTCGCTCTGGCCGGCGGTAAAAGCGGAGGCCCCGGAGGTCACCGGCGGCGTACGTTACTTCCGTACGCCTATTGGACGATCTTTGGAGATGAGTGATGTTCGCGGTGTCCCTGGGTGACGACGGCGCTGAGCTGCGCCCGCTCGAACCGTGGCAGGCCGGGGAGTTCCTGGCCCACATCGAGCGCGGGCGCGAGTTCATCGGCCGGCACGTCGGGCTGCCCGACCGGATCCAGGACCTGGAGTCGGCGCGGGACTTCCTGCGGGATTACGCGCTCAAGGCCGTGGACGACACCGCCCGCATCTACGGCATCTGGGCCGACGCCAAACTCGTCGGCGGAGTCATCTTCCGCACCATGGACGTCCCGCGGGGCAACGCGGAGGCGGGCTGCTGGCTGGAGCCGTCGGCGGCGGGCAAGGGGCTGGTGACCAGGGCCGTACGCGTGATCATCGACTGGGCCGTCGAGGAGCGCGGCATCCACCGCGTGGAGTGGATGGTCTCGGCGGCCAACGGGCCCAGCATCGCCGTGGCCCGGCGGCTCGGCATGACCAGGGACGGGGTGCTGCGCGAGAGCTATCCGCACCGGGGCGTACGGGCGGACGTGGAGATCTGGTCGGTCCTCGCGCCCGAGTGGCGGGCCCGCCGCTGACCCGCCGGACGGATTCGTGGGACAGGATTTCATCTCGGCGAAACCTACGGTGAGGTGACGCTGGGTAGAGTCCCCGCATCCTGGACAACGTTGACCCCTTCATCGGCACAGCGGCCACCGACTTGCCACGCGCCCGCGGTCTGGCCGCCACCTGGTGGTGGCCGAAACCGCAGGTGGGAAACACCCACCCCGGCGCCACGTCGCCGCTCGGCATGGTGTCGGCCTGCGCCTACTCGGGGGCCTACCCCACCGGCTACGGCCGCTACGCCAAGAACACCGAGGGCGTGCCCGAGGAGATGTACGAGCGGCTGCAGGCGTCCGGCTTCACCCACTTCCAGCAGTCCGGCACCGGCGCGATCCGCAAGTACTACAACTACGTCCGGGTCACCCCGATGGTGCAGGCACTCGACGTGCTCGGCCAGGCGTGGCCGCTGCGCGACGAGGTGGCCGAGGCGGGCTACTACGCGGCCACCCTGGACACCGGGATCCGCTGCGAGCTGACCGTCGGCGCCAAGGTGGCCGTCCATCGCTACACCTTCCCCGAGCACGGCAGCGCCCGCGTCGTCGTCGACCTGTCCTGCGGCGGCCTCGACATCGAACTCGGCCGCACCGTGCCGCTGCGGGCGCAGGTCGAGAGCGTGGGGCACGGCCGGGCCCAGGCCACGGTGGTGATGGAGGGCGTCCCGCTGTCGGTCTGCGTCGACGTCGACAGCCCGGGCTGGCGGCAGATGCTCTGGTACGACCGGCGCCTCATCGACGGCGGCACCCGCCTCGACTTCGACAGCATCCGGCACACCACCCTGCGGCCCTTCGGCCTGCTCTTCATGGGCCCGGCCACGGCGGGACAGACCATCGAGGTGCGGCTCGGATTCTCGCTGCGCGGGTGCGACCAGGCCCGGCGGAACCTGGAACGCGAGTGCGGGGCCGCCCAGCCCGCCTTCGACGCCGTACGCGGGCGTACCAGGGCACGCTGGGCCGACCACCTCGGCCGGGTCCAGGTCGAAGGCGGTACCCCGGCCCGGCGTACCGTGATGGCGACCGCGCTCTACCACGCGCTCGTCAAGCCGTGCATCGCCGACGACGAGAGCCCGTTCTGGCCGGCCTCGGGGCCGTTCGCGTTCGACGTCTGCACCATGTGGGACATCTACAAGACGCAGCTCCCCCTGCTCGCCGCCATCGTCCCCGGCCGGGCCGCCGACCTGCTCGAATCGCTGATCAGGGTGTGCGAGGAGGAGGGCAACTTCCCCATCGGCTACCGCATGGCCCGCGGCGCCGACCGGTTCTTCCGGCAGGCCAGCGCGCTCGTGCACACCGCGCTGGCCGACGCCCACGCGCTCGGCCGGGAGAGCTTCGACTGGAACTGGGCGCTCGTGCACATGGTCGGCGACCTGCGCCGGATGTACGGCGAGGACTTCTTCGAGCACGGGCTGGTGCACCCGATCACGCACACCCTCGACCTAGCCTACGCCTACCACTGCACGGCGCAGGTCGCCAGAGCGCTCAACGACCGCGGCCTGGCCGACGATCTGGAAGACCGCGCCCGCCGGTGGTCCAACGCCTTCGACCCCGGCACCGGGCTGCTGCGCGACTCGGAGTTCTACGAGGGCGGCAAGTGGAACTACTCCTTCCGGCTGCTGCACGACATGGCGGCGCGGATCGCCCTGGCCGGCGGCGACGAGGCGTTCGCCGGCAAGCTCGACCGCTTCTTCGGGTTCGGCGCCCCGCCGGTGCGGCAGCCGGGCCGGCGCCCCCTTCCCGCGGAGATGCTGGCCGGCTACGCGCTCAACCGGTTCGAGGGGCTGAACAACGAGCCCGACATGGAGGCGCCGTGGGCCTACCACTACGCGGGCCGGCCCGAGCGCACGGCCCAGGTGGTGCAGGCGGCGCTGACCTGGCAGTTCGGCACCGGGCCCGGCGGGCTGCCGGGCAACGACGACTCGGGCGGCCTGAGCTCCTGGTACGTCTGGGCGTCACTGGGGCTCTTCCCCGTCGCCGGGCAGAACCTGTTCCTCGTCAACGCGCCCGCGTTCGACCGGGCCGTGCTCAGGGCCGGTGACAACGAGTTCGTCATCGAGACCAGCGGGCACCGCGAGACGCCGATCGGCGCCGACGGCCTCGACCGCGACCCGCCGGCGCAGTACGTCCAGGCGGCGACGCTCAACGGCGAGCCCCTGCACGCGACCCACCTGAGCGCCACCACGCTGCATCGCGGCGGCCGGCTGCACCTGCGGCTGGGGCCGGAGCCGTCGGCGTGGGGGCGCGACGTCCGCCCGCCCTCCCTCTCCCATCCGCCCGCGACACCGGAGGAAACGCGATGACCCACCCCCCTCGCCGTCTCGTCATCGTGGTCAGGGCCGATCCGGTCATCTGCGGCCACTCCGGCGAGGCGCGCAATCTCGCCGAGGTGGCCCTTACCCGCGGGTTCACCGACGTACGACTGCTGACCTGGCCGATTCCCGCGCTCCAGGCGGCCGGGTTACCGCTCAAGCCGCTGGACCGGCTGCTGCCGTACAGCGCCGGGATCACCGTCGAGCGGCCGGACGCGGTCGGCGACTACCGGGTTCCCGACGGACGCCACCAGGCCGGGCTCACCGGCCGGCTCGTCGAGCTGCTCGCCGAGCCGGTGCCCACGGTCTGCCTGTCCATGTACCTCGCGCCGCACACCGCGGTCGTCGTGGACGCGGTGGCGGCGGCACGCGCGGCCGGGTTCGCGCCCGACGTGCGGACCGTGGCCAAGGCGGTCGGCTCCGACGTGACGAACGTGATCCGGTCATGCCTGCGGGAGGGCCGGTTCGGGGCGGCGACCGTGCTGTTCACCACGTTCCTGGCCAACGACGAGGTCGTCGCCGTCTCCGAATACACCCGGCAGGAGATCATCGCCTCCGCCGAGCAGGTGGACGCCCGATGCGGCACCACGTTCGCCGAGCAGTGCCGGCGCCGCGTCAGCGTCAGCTACCCGCCGATCGACTCCTCCGCCTTCCTCGGCCTGGACGACCCCGCGCGGCTGGACGGCGCGCTCGAACGACGCGGCCTCTCACGTGACGGATACGTGCTCTTCCTGTCCCGGGTGACCCGGGCCAAGGGTGTCCACGACCTGATCGCCGCCTTCACGAGGACGCGCTGCCGGTCGCGGGTCAAGCTCGTCGTCGCCGGCACCGGGCCCGATCTGGAGCAGGTACGCGCGATGGCCGCGGGCGACGAGCGGGTGGTCTTCATGACCGACGTCGACGACCAGGAGAAGGCGCTGCTCATGCGCGGCTGCGCGGCCTACGTCCTGCCGACCAAGCCCGTGCCCGAGTTCGTGGAGACGTTCGGGATCGCGCTGGCCGAGAAGATGCTGGCCGGCGGCGGGCCGATCATCACCACCATGACGGGCGGAACCCTAGAGGCGGTCGGCGACACCGCCGTCATCGTCGCGCCCGAGGACGTCACCGGCCTGGCCGCGGCCCTCGACCGGGTGGTCCTGGACATGTCCCCGGCCGAGCGGGACGACCTCGAACGGCGCGCCCGTGCCCGCGCGATGCGCTTCGACCGGGCGGCGGTCTTCGACGACCTGTTCCCGCGGCCGCAACCCGCCGTCGAAGTCGCCTGAGCCGCGTCCGTCGAGCCGGTGGCCGGACGGTCGCCGTCGCCCGTCTGGTCATGCGCCGGGCGGCTCGGTGTGGTGGGGGAGGCGCAGTGCGGCTTCGGCTCGGGAGAGCGCGCCGACGGCGTGCGGGAAGTCGGTGAGACGGGCGGCCAGCGACTCCAGCATCGACCGCAGCAGGGCGGGGGAGACGCCACGCGCCTCGTGCGTGTCGGCCATCCAGCGCACGAAGGACGAGAGGATCTCGGGGTCCTCGACGTACAGGGCGGCCCGCAGGAAGTCGACGATGTGGGCGACCTCCTCGGCGGTCTGCTCGAACCACCGCCCGCCCTGCCCGGGCGTCGGCCGGTGCTCCGCCGGCTGCTCAGCTCGTGGTTCGGTCTGCTGCGCGGCTTGCTGTTCCGTTCGCGGTCCTGCCTGCTGCGCGGCCTGCTGTTCCGTTCGCGGTTCGGTCTGCTGCTCGTTCCTGGACGCGGTCTCGGGGAGTCGCCGGGTCAGGTCGTCCAGGACGGCTCGCACCAGGTCGGGGGCGGATCGGGTCACGTGGCTGTACTCGCGGCCGTCCAGGTGCGGCAGGTCGTCCTGGACGGTACGGCCGCGGAGGGGCAGCGGCCCTGCGGCCAGGAGGTCGGCCGCGGCCCGCGCGTCGGGCGCCCAGGCGTCGGCCCCGAGCAGGCGGGCGTAGCAGCCGTCCGCCCCGAACGCGGGACCCCCGGCCAGCACCGGCATGCCCGCCGCCCGGCACGCGGTGATCGCCATGTGCGCGGCGGGCAGCCGGACGGCCAGCGAGCTGGACAGGGCCACCACGTCGGGGTTCGTCCGGTGCAGGTGCGCGACCAACTGCGGTGTGGACACCTGCGCGCCCAGGTAGTCCACGTCCCATCCCCGGGTCCGCAGCACCTCGGTCAGCAGCCGGGCGGGGAACGCGTGCCACTCACCGTCGATGCACGCCACCGCCACCCGCCCCAACCCCGCCGCCTGGTCGGCGATGCGTTCGGTGGTGCGGTCGGCGAGGGCGGTGAGCACGCGTTCGTTGACGGCGGTCGTGGTGTGCTCCTGGGCCACCGTGATCCGGTTGGCCGCCCATTCGTGGCCGACGCGCGACTGCACCGCCGCGACGATGTCCAGCAGCAACGTCTCCATGGGGACGCCGGCGTCGAGGGCGGCCATCGCCACACCGGTGGCGGCGTACTCGTCGCCGGCCGTCGCCGCCGCCCACAACGCCTCGGCCCGCTCCTCGATGTCGTCCTTCACCACGTTCCTCCGGTCGGCGTCCCCTGCGCTGACGTGTTCTGCGTTGACCTCTTCTGGGGCGGCCCGTTGCCTGGGGCGTCGCGGGGAGCGGTGATGGCGACGACGGCCATGTCGTCGTGCTCGCCACCGCCGACCCACTGCGAGGCCAGCATCTGGACGCGTTCCGCCAGCGCCTCCGGCGGCATGCCCGCGCACATGCGCAACCGCTCGCACAGTCGTTCCTCGCCGAAGAACTCCTGGCCGAGCGGGCCGCCCCTGGCCTCGATGATGCCGTCGCTGTAGAGCAGGCACGTCTCTCCCGGCTCCAGCACGACGGGCGTGGTGACGCAGGAGACCTCCTCGATCGCGCCGATCAGCGTGCCCTCGGCGGGGACCGTCTCGACGCGGCCGTCGTTCCTGATGATCAGTGGTGGCGGGTGTCCGGCGCTGGTCACCCGCAGCGCGACCCGCCGACCGTGCCGCTCGAACGAGACCAGTACGAGGGTGACGTAACGGGTCGGATCACCATCGTTGACCAGCACGCTGTTCAGCCGTTCCAGCACGGACCGGTGATCGTCGGCCAGGGGCAGCAGCGCGCGCAGGGTGTTGCGGATGCGGCCGGTGAGCACGGCGGCCTCCAGCCCCTTGCCGGCCACGTCCCCGAGGACCACCAGCGACTCGCCTCCCGTGCCGGTGACGGCGTGCACGTCGTAGAAGTCGCCCCCGACCCGCTCGGCCGGTCCCGCCGGCCGGTAGAGCGCCGCCAGCTCCACCCCCTGCAGCCGTGGCGTCGGCGGTGGCAGCAACTCGGCCATGAGGACCTCGGTGATGGTCACCTGCTCGGTGTAGAGGCGGGCGGCCGAGATCGCCGACCCGGCCAGTGCGGTGAACAGCCGCACGAACGCCTGCTCACCGGCCGCGAACCCGGCCGGGCGTCCGTGGCGCAGCAGCACCAGCGCGCCCACGGGCAGCCCGTGGCCGGGCAGCGTGGTCACCGCCACGGACCCCTCGCCGGGCAGGGCGGTCACCGCTTCGGCCCCCTGCTCGCCGGGCCGGTGGGGGAGCAGCCAGGCGGGCAGCTCGGCCGGGTCGATCCAGTGGACGGACTCCGGCGGAAGGGACTGCAGGGCCTCCGCGAGCCCCGGCGCCGTCCGCGGGTCGGCGCTCACGCTCTCGCGCCGCACGCCGCGGTCCGGCTCGTACCAGGTGAGCAGCTGTTTACGGCCGGACAGCGGCAGCACGACCAACGCGGCGTCGGCCAGGTACCGGACGGCCAGCCGGGCGACGGAGTCCAGGCAACGATCGAGGTTCAGCGACGGCAGCAGCTCGTTCGCGGCCTCCACCATGCACGCGCCCCACTCCCGCTCGGCCGGTCGCGCCGCGACCTCCGGCCGCTGCTCGGTGACGTCCACGAGCCACCAGACGACGTGGTCGCCGTCGGAGTGGACGGGGTGGGCCTGGAAGGTGCGCCCGCCGATCTCGCCCTCGACCGCGCGCGGCCCGTCGTGGGGCCCGTCGTGGGACCCGCCGTGGGCGCGGGTGAGCCAGTCGGGTGCGGTCCGTGGCATCCGCTCACCGTCCGTCGTGCCGGTGAGCAGCAGCCGGGCAGCCTCGTTCGCCTGCGCGACGACACCCGTGGCGTCGATCGTCAGCATGGGGTACGGCGAGTCCTCCCACATCATCCGGCCCCTGCTCTGCCCCCGACAAACCTGGGTAGTCGCCACATTACAGGCGGTTAGCCATTGCTTGTCTCTCCGTTGTGCATCTTCGCCGTCCCTTTCCCGGCTGCGGGTACCCGCCGTGCTCGTGGCGGCCGGGCCGCCTGTGCGCATACTTCCGGCATACCGCCGCCGGATACGGTCTCCCAGCAGGTGATCGGCACAGGGCGCGCCGATCTCGGGAGGATGGGATGGCGGCTCTTCTCTGAGGGGGAGGGGAGCCGCCATCACAGCCCGAGTCGCCGCAACCGGGCAGAGCGCCGTGATCGGGCAGGGCGCCGCAACCCAGGGCGCCGCTGCCCGGCAGAGCGTCGTTTACCGGACGCTGCGGTACTCGGCGGTCGCCGTGTCACCGCCGGTGCGACGGAGGCCGGCCTTCTCCAGTACGCGGACCGAGGCGGGGTTGGTCAGCTCGACCGTGGCCCGCACGACGGAGACCTCCGGCGCGGTCAGGGCGAACTCGACCAGCGCCTGGGTGGCCTCCGACGCGTAGCCGAGGCCGCGCCGCGAGGGCACGACCCCGTACCCGAGCTCCACGACACCGTCGCTCGGCGGCCAGAACAGGCCGATGGAGCCGATCACCAGCCCGCTCTCGCGTTCGACGATCTGACGGTGGCCGTACGCGCCGACCAGATCGGACTGCCCGTGGATGACGCCCGCGATCACACGGTCGCCCTCGGCGGGGAAGTCGTCCGCCCAAATGGCGGAGCGGCTGCCGTCCAGGACGGCGGTGAGGTCACCGGCGGGCCATGGACGCAGCACGAGGCGGTCGGTGGTCAGATCCGCACCGGTTATGAAAAAAGTGGACACGTGACACTCCTGGTCGTTGTCGAATGACGACCGGGACGCTGCCGGCGAGCCGCTTCTCAGACTCGCGCGACCCGGTCAAGGGCATGCCGACGAAGCTCTCGGCGAGCCATATTCATCAACCTCCCCTGCCGACGCGGTCACGTGCCGGGGCAGCCTATCGCACGGGCGGCGTCCGCCCGGATTCTGGAGGGCCGGCTCACGGAGGGCCGGCTCACGGAGGGCCGGATTCTGGAGGGCCGGATTCTGGAGGGGCGGTGCGGTTCAGTTCGGCGAGGGTGATGAGGCCGTCGTCGAGCGCGCGGCCGACCAGCTCACTCTTGGTACGGGCACTCCGCCCCACATCGGCGTACTTCACCCGGACGCGGGTGATGTAGGTGTCCACGGTCTTGACAGTGATGTTGAGCTTGGCGGCGACGAGCTCCTTGGACGAGGACACGAACCACGCCCGCAGCACCTCGGTCTCCCGCTGCGACAGGCGCGGCCGGTCGGGGGAGTCGTCGGTGATGAGCGCCCCTGACAGCGACGGCGCCGTGTACGACTCGCTCCGCGCGGCGGCCCGGATCGCGGGCACCAGGTGCTCGGGGCCCTCGCGCTTGGTCAGGTAGGCGAGCGCGCCCAGGTCGATGCACTTGATCGCGGTCGCGTCGTCGGTGTGCTGGGAGTAGACGATCACCCGCCGGCCGCTGTCGACCAGCCTGCGCAGCTCGCCGAAGTCGGGCCGGTGCGGCACCAGCTCCAGATCGAAGATCACCACGTCGGCGTCGGCCCCCGGGCCGGTCCAGACGTCGGCCAGGCGGTCGCGCGCGTCGACGAGCTCGATCGGCGGCACCGCCTGCGCACACCAGAACCGGACCCCGGCGGCGATGGCCGCGTGATCGTCGACGATGACCGCGGTGATCGTCCCGTCGTTCACAGGGGTCGGAGACTGTGCCGCGCGACCGGTCCCCCCGTCGGTTCCATGCTCGGTTGCCATCGGACCTCCAGCCATACGATGTCGTCGTTGTGCAACGCCTCGACGAGGACGCCTGGAGTCGCCGGGCCGGGCAGCTCCACCTCGCCGCTGTCCGCGACGACGCTGACCGACACCAGCTCCGGGCCGGCCACCACGGTGACCCGCGCGTGGGAGACGGCGGTGGCGAGCACGGTGAGCACCGCCTCGGTCAGATCGCGACGGACGGCCACGGGCAGCGGCGGGCACTGCCCGCGTGCTTCCAGCTCCACCACCACGCCCTTGCGGTCGGCCACGTCGGCGCAGTGGCGCAGCTCGTGCATGAGGGGTTCGGCGACGGCGTCGGTCTCGGCGAACAGCCGCCGCATCCTGGCCGCCTCGATCGCGCAGCGCCGCTGGACCGCCGCGTCCTCGGGGCGGAGCGAGCCGTCGGCCAGCCCTTCCAGCAGCGGGATCGCGGACGTGGACAGTTCGGCGAGCCGCTGCCGCCTGCGCCGGTGGGATTCGGCCGCGACGGCCTCGGCGACGCGTACCCGCTCGGCCTCCTGCTGGGAGGCCGCGGCCGCCGCGCTGAGGCCGTGCAGGGCGGCGGCCGACACGGCGACGCACAGCGGAAAGCCGATCACGGTCACCGAGCCGGTCGCGAACCGGGCCAGCGCACCCCGGCTGGGGCCGTCGAGCAGGAGCAGGTGCAGCAGCGCGAGGAACTCGTGGGCGGCCAGGAAGGCCCCGGCGATCCGCAGCGGACGGTCGAGCAGCACGACCAGGCCCACCCAGTTGGCGGCGCCGAAGATCCAGTCCACGCCCGTCGCGGTGCGATCGTCCGGCTGCGTCGCGTACGACAGCGCCGACGCGGCGAGCACCAGGGCGACGGCGGCCCGGCGCGTCCGGCCCCACGGGCGCCGCCGGACCAGGAGCAGGATCTCGCCCGCGAGCGGCACGCCCAGCATCGCGAGCGCGGCCCACTGGGTGAACGCGGGCTCGTAGGAGTCCAGGTGGCGCAGCAGGTTGGACAGACCGAGTCCGAACACGATCGCCACGGCCACGGTCGCGGTGGCGATCCGCAGGCCGTGGCCGAGCTGGTTCCTGGTCTGCTCCTCGGTGGCGTCAGTCATGCCGCGCCTGCCATTCCAGCCGGACCAGGGTGCCTTCGCCGGGAGCGGAGACGATGTCCGCCGAGCCGCCGACGCGGGTCATCCGGCCGCGTACGGACTCCCTGACGCCGTGCCGGGTGAGCGGCACGTCCCGCACGCGGAACCCCTTTCCCTCGTCGGCGATGTCGAGCCGCAGCCGCTCGCCGTCGCCGCTCAGCCGTACGGTCGCCCGGCTCGTGCCCGAGTGGCGGCGGACGTTGGCGAGGGCCTCCCGCGCCGCGCCGGCGACGGCCGCGGCGACGCCGGGCGGGAGCGGCAGCCGCGCGGGCGCCTCGAACTCCACGCTCAGCCGCACCACCTCCAGGTCAGCGCGTAGCATCCCGACCAGATCCATGAGCTCGCCGGCGACCGCCTCCCCGGAGGCCGGGCCGGAGCCTCTGGAGGTCGGGCCGGAGTGCCCGGGGGTGAGCGTCTCGCCGGGAGGCGGGTCGGCGGGGCCGGGGTGCGTGGGGGCCCAGGCGCTGCCCGTACGCAGGCTGTCCAGGTCACGGCGGGCCTGCGGGGCGAGCCAGCCGGCGTCCGAGCGCACCTGCCCGATGCCGACCATCAGCAGGGTCGTCGCCGCCGTGTCGTGCAGGGAGTTGGCGAGCTCGCGTTCCTCGGCGCGGACGGCCGCGGCGACCAGCGACCGAGCGCGGGCCCGCGCGGCCTCGTCCGCCATCCGGTCGGCCCGTGCGGCGGCGCGCCGGACCAGCGTCCAGACCGCCCTGGACAGCCCTGCCGCGGGCACCGCCCACATCGTCCCCGTGACCAGGGTCGGGTCGGGATCCTCCGTCGCCGCCGAGGCGGCGGCCAGGACGGCCACCGCTCCGCCGCCGGCCACGAGCGCCGCCACGCCGCCCACCAGCGGCGTGGTGTGCCACTGGCACGTCACGCAGAAGAAGGTGACCAGCAGCCGCAGCCAGCCGGTGTTGGTGTCCGCGACGGCGTCCGTCCAGAAGACTCCGCCGAACAGCCCGAGCTGCACCAGGACGTCGAGCGCCACCGGCAGGCTGCCCCGCCCCGCGCGCAGCCACCACGCGTAGCCGCACGTCCAGACGAACGCGACGGCGACCATGACCCCGGTGGCCGCGAAGTGCTCGGGCGGCGCACGAAACAGGGCGATCCCGCAGATCGGGACGAGCGTCGCCAGCCGCACGGCGGCCGCGTACCGGCGGCCGAAGCGCGTCAGCAGCCGCGCCGCCTCCTCCGCCACCTCGTCCTCCGCCCGATCGCCGTCCCCCGCAGGAACGCAGCCTAGCCAAATCAAGATCTCCCGAAGCCGGACGAACGCCACATTCGTCGCAGAGGCCTTCCCGAGTGACCAGGTCACGATTCGGTGGAATCGATCCCGATCATCACGCTTAACTGCTTGCCTTTGCCGGTGAGCGAACCCGAGCTGTGGCTGTCGGTGCTGGGCCCTGTACGCGCCCGCCGGAACGGGGCCGAGGTCGATCTCGGCTCGCCCCAGCAGCGGCTGGTCCTGGCGGCGCTGCTGCTGGCCCGTGGCCGGGTGGTCGGCCACGACCTGCTGCTCGACGCCGTCTGGGGCGACCGGCGTCCGCGCACCGCCCTCAGCACCCTGCGTACCTACGTCTCCCGCCTGCGCGCCGCACTCGGCGCCGACGCGATCGTCTCCGCCGGGCACGGGTACGCCCTCGACTCCGCCACGTCCGACCTGGCAGCGATGGAGCGGCTGGCGCAGGAGGGCAGGTACGGCGAGGCCCTCGCGCTCTGGCAGGGCGAGCCGCTGGCCGGCCTGGAGGGCGCCTACGCCCAGGCGCAGCGGGCCCACCTGGCCGAGCGGCGGCTCACCCTGCTGGAGCGCAGGATCTGCGAGGACGTCGAGCAGGGCAGGCACGCCGAGGCCGTGGCCGAGCTGACCCCGCTCTGCGCCGAACACCCCACCAGGGAACGGCTGGCCGGCCTGCTGATGCTGGCGTTGTACCGCTCGGGCAGGCAGGCGGAGGCGATCGGGGTGTTCACCGACACCCGCGAGCTGCTGGCCGGGGAGCTCGGCCTCGACCCGTCCGCCGACCTGGTACGGCTGCACCAGCGGATCATCACCGCGGATCCGGAGCTCGGGGCCGGGCCCCAGGACGACAGGGCGCCCGCCACGCCGGTGCCGCGCCAGTTGCCCGCCGACACCGCGGACTTCACCGGCAGGCAGGCGCACATCGAGCAGGTGACCAGGACCCTGCTCGCGGCCGACGGGTCCGCGCTCGTCGTCGCGGCCGTGGCGGGCGCGGGCGGCATGGGCAAGACCGCCCTGGCCGTGCACGTCGCGCACGGGCTGGCCGACGCCTACCCCGACGGCCGGCTCTTCATGGACCTCCAGGGCGCCGGGCCGCGTCCGCTGGCGCCCGAGGCCGTGCTGGGGGCATTCCTGCGCGCGCTGGGCGTGGACTCCGCGTCGCTGCCCGACGACCCCGGCGAGCGGGCCGCGCTCTACCGCTCGACCCTCGCCGAGCGGCGGGTGCTGGTGGTGCTGGACAACGCGGCGAGCACGGCCCAGGTGCGCCCGCTGCTTCCCGGCGCGGCGGGCTGCGCGGTGCTGGTGACCAGCAGGGCCAGGCTGACCGGTCTGTCCGGCGCCCACCACGTCGATCTGGAGGTCATGCCTCCAGACGAGGCGATGGAGCTGCTGGTCAAGGTGGTCGGCGAGCCCAGGGTGGCGGCGGAGCGCGAGGCCGCGTACGACCTCATGCGGGCCTGCGGGCACCTGCCGCTGGCGATCAGGATCGTGGCCTCCCGGCTCGCGGCGCGGCCCGGATGGAGCCTGGCCAGGATGCGCGACAGGATGGCCGACGAACGCCGCCGGCTGGCCGAGCTGCGGGTGGACGACCTGGCCGTGGAGGCCACGTTCGCGCTCGGCTACGACCAGCTCGACGAGGCGCACGCGTCCGCGTTCCGGCTGCTGGCCGCGCCGAACGGGCCCGACCTGCCGGTGGCGGTGGCCGCGGCCGTGCTCGACATGGACGAGGCGGAGGCCGAGGAGCTCTGCGAGGCCCTGGTGAACGTGAGCCTGCTGGAGTCGCCCGCCCCCGGCCGCTATCGTCACCACGACCTGCTCAAGATCTTCGCCCGCTGCCGGCTGGACGAGGAGTCGCGGCGGGTGGCGATGGACCGGATGCTCGGCTACTTCCTCACCAACATGGCGGAGATCTTCGGGATGATGTACCCCGGCGCGCCGCTGCTCGACACGGTCAGGGTGACCGGCAAGGGCCCGGCGTTCGCGGACCTGGAGGCGGGTCTCGAATGGGGGACGGCCGAGGAGTACGGCATGCTCTGCTGCCTCAACCAGATCGCCGAGACGCCGGGATCGGCCCTGTACGACGCCGTCTCGCTGATCGACATGATGACCGACGTCTTCGACTTCGAGTCCGACACGACCGTCTACGAGCGGGTCGTGGGCCGGACCATCGAGGCGGCGTCCGCCCGTGGTGACCTGGCCGCCGAGGTGTACGCCCGGCGCAAGCGCGGCGAGATCCTGCACGCCCGCAGGGCGATCGAGGCGGCGGTCGAGGAGGGCATGGCCGTACGCGTGGCCGGCCGGGCCGGCGGGCTGGCCCTGCACCACGCCTACGCGGTCAACCTGCTGGCCATGATCGCGCACGAGCGGCGGGAGTACGACGAGGCGGCCGCGATGTACCACGAGTCGATCGAGGTCTGGCGCTCGCTCGGCCACCGCTCGGAAGAGGCCGTCGTGCTCGGCAACCTGGCGCTCGTGCTCAGTGAGGCAGGCTCACACGAGGAGGCGGTCGAGGTCGCGGAGACGGCTGTCGGCATCTCGCGTGACCTGGGGGAGGGCCGGCCGCATCCGCAGATCGTCTACCAGTACGGCGTGGCACTCGGCGCGGCCGGCCGCCACGACGACGCGCTCGACCGCTTCGAGGAGTGCCTGGCGGAGTTCCGCCGGCTCAAGCAGCACACCTGGGTGGGGCTGGCGCTGCGCCGGATCGCGGAGATCCACCTCCGCGCGGGCCTGCCTGACAGCGCTGTCGAACGCGCGGAGGAGGCCCTGGCCATGCTGTCGGAGGTGGCTCAGGTGTGGGCCAGGGGTCGGGTGCTCGCCCTGCTCGGCCGGGCGCTGATCGAGCTGGGCCGGGCCGCGAGGGGCCGGGCCTGCCTGTCGGAGGCGCTGGAGATCCTGGAGCGGCAGCGCCTCCCCGACGCGCACGACGTACGCGCCCTGCTGGCCGAACTCCCGCCCTCGGGCGCCTGATCCTCAGAGATCTTCAGGGATCTTCAGGCGCCCGATCCTCGGGCGGCTGATCCTAGGATTCGGCCGCCCGGCTGCCGCTCAGGTGGCTACTCTTCCTTCTCGGCCAGCGCGCCGCAGGTGAAGCCCTTCTCCCGCTCCGGGTCGAGCTGGATGTCGGACAGGTTGGTCGTCTCGATGGGACGGCGCATGGTCTCCAGCTTGTCGCAGTCGAAGAAGACGTACGTGCCCTCGCTCTCGCCCAGCAGCATCATCCAGCGGCCGTCGTAGAGCGGCTTGTCGTCCTCCGCGTTCTTGATCACCGTCCACTGGTCCTGGAAGCCGACGTAGCTGAGCAGTTCGGGAGCCTGGCCGGTCTCCTGCACCTCGACCGCGCCCTGCACCATCGCGAGGATCAGCAGGAAGCCCAGCCCGAGACCGGTCAGGGCGCCGACGAGCACCTTCGTGGCGGCCCGCCCGACCGGCTTCCTGCGCATCAGCCGGAACGGCACCACGAACGTGACCACGCCGAGCCCGACCGCGATGATCACCATGACGGCGAGGTCGAGGTTGCCGAAGAGGTTGAACAGACCCCAGTAGGTCGCGCCGCACCACAAGGCGGCGATCAGCGCGGCGATCCACGGCCGCCGCCGGATCCCGGTGATCATCTTGCTGAACAGGCCCAGGGTCACCTTGTCGATGAGCCAGCAGAGCCCGACGACGAGGCCGATCGTGGGCAGCAGGATCAACAGCATCAGGATCAGGGTGCCCATCAGCCGGCCCAGGAGCACGGACTGGTCGATGCCCGCCTGCTGAGGGGTGATGCCGAAGATGCCGTACATCTGCTCGACCCCGAGGTAGAGCACCGCGTAGAGCGTCACGCCGATGGGGACGATGACCGAGCTGATGCTCTCCAGCACTCCGAGAACGCTGCTGCTGCCCTCTTCCCCGGCGGAGGTGTCGGGCGCGGGAGGCTGGGGTATATCGGTGCGGTCATGGACCGCGACCTGGTGATGGGACATGGCGCTCGAAGATAGACCTTTCACATATACGACTTGTTGACGAAAGGTAAACGGGTGGACACCTTAGCGCCCACCCGTTGGTTCGCTGTGCGCCGGGGCCCTACGCGCCGGCGCGGTGCACGGCGATCTCGGTCAGGGTTGGGCTGTAGACCTCCGACGGCAGCAGGCCGGTGAGCGCCACCCGCAGCTTCGCGGTGGTGACGTCACCGAAACCGGTCACCGACCGGTCGTGGCCGACGCCGTCCGAGCCGCTCGCGAAGGTGACCCAGGCGCCGCTCGCGGCGTCCCAGCGTTGCAGGTCGAAGGTGCGCACGCGCGGGTTGGTGCCCGAGTCGGTGTACTCGTCGAGATACACCTCGTCGAACGTCGTGTCCGCGCCGAAGTCGACGTCCAGCGTGATCGGGTACGCCGCGTCGTCGGCTGCCGCCCAGCGGGTCGCCGGGTCGCCGTCGGTCAGGTTCGCGGCCACTAGGGTGCCGTTCGCGCCGGGATGGGTCGAGCTCGCGGTGACCGGCTTGCCGAGGGCCAGGTTGGCGCGGCCGCCCTGCTCGTCCTCGATGGGGTGCTCGTCCACCGGGTTGCGCACCTTCTTGCCGATCCGGCTCTCCGCCATGCCGATGTCGGGCGCGTCCCCGTAGTAGATGTGGGTGCCGAGGAAGTCCTCGGTGCCGAGGTGGGGGTTGTAGCGGCCGGCGTCGATGAGCGGCGAGTCCTTGCGCAGCTTGAAGTGGGCCGCCGCCGTGCGGATGCGGTCGACGCCCGCCCCGGTCACGTACTTCGCCGGGTCGCCGGCGAACTTCGGATCGGTGCGCACGCCCGCCTGGTCGGCCGGCTCCTGGGTGGAGTGGGTGCCGCCGGCCTCGTAGAAGGCGTTGTTGGAGAACACCGCCTGGCGCAGGGCGCCGGTGCGGCGGTACCACGGCGTGGCCTCCGCCTTGGAGGTGTTGTAGAAGATGTTGTTCAGGAAGTAGACCTTGCTCAGGAACGTCTCGTCGTGGACGTAGTCGAGGTCGGCGCCGTCGTAGACGAAGGTGTTGTTCGTGAAGTACGTCGGCGAGTAGTTCGTCGAGAGCATGTTCTTCACGAGCACGCCGTTGTCGTTGACGCTCAGGTTGTAGCGGGCGACCGAGTTGGAGCTGTTGCCCATGTAGGCCATCCAGCCCGCCGCGTTGTCGTGCGAGTAGTTGAACTGGTAGGTGACGTTGAAGTTGGTGTACTCCAGGTCCCACGGGGTGCCGTCGTACTCGTTGTCGGGGCCGCCGTACACCTCGTTGAACTGCATCACCGAGTCGGCGCCTGCCCACAGGTAGAGCCCGCACGAGACCGCGTCGTAGCGCTTCAGGAACCCGTTGACCTCGTTGTACTCGGCCGTCATGTTCTTGCTGTTGGCGAACTGGAACGCGCCCTGGCCGATGCTCTCGGCGTAGTTGTGGCTGATGGAGACGTCCCGGCTGTAGAGGTCGCGGGTGCGCACCCAGAGCTGCTCCCAGCCCTCGTGGAACTTGCCGGCCTCGTCGTACTCGCCGGCGTCCCTGCCGTCGGCGGCGAACCAGTTGAACGCGAACTGCACGGCGTGCAGCTCGACGTTCTCGAACGTGTTGTCCTCGATCTTGACGTCCTTGAAGTGGTGGCCGCCGGTGCCGTACTCCTTGTAGCTCTTGGCGCCGAAGACCTGGAAGTTGACGCCGCCGTAGTGGATCTTCTGCCAGGTGCTGGGGCCGTCGAGGTCGTGGACGTACACGTCGGTGACGCGGAAGTGGTCCATGACGCTGTCCGCGCCGGCCGGGAGCAGGTCGGCGTTGATGGAGACCGCGATGCCGTCCCTGACGTACGTGCCGGTGGTGATGTTCGTGGCGAAGTCGTCGTCGTTGGACAGCTCGACGTGGTCGATCTCGAAGTACTGCTGGTTGCGCAGCACGATGGCGCCGGTCAGGCCGACCGTCTCCGGGTTCTTCGTGCCGTCCGCCTTGAACGGGTTCGGCACCTTGCCGTTCGCCGCGATGTACGGGCGGCGGGCGCGCGGGTCGCCGTACGCCGAGATGGTGATCGGCTTGCCGGCGCTGCCGGAGCCCTTGGGCCACAGCTGCTCGTCGTGCCATTCCTCGCCGGCCTTGAGCAGGATGCGGTCGCCGGGCCGGAACGTGGTCGCGTTCGCCTGGGCAAGGGTGCGCCAGGCGGTCTTGCGCGAGGTGCCGGGCGCCTCGTCGCGGCCGTTCGTGGCGTCGATGTAGTAGTCCGTGCCGCCGGTCCTGTTCGGGGTGTTGCCGGGCAGGGCGCGCTCGGTGGCGGGGGAGGGGCGGCCAGGGGCCTGCGCTGCCGACGCGGCCACGGGGGCGAGCGAGCCCGCGACGAGCGTGGCGAGCAGGGCGGTCAGGCCCGCGCGCAGCGCCCGCGCCACAGGCCGGCGGCGCGCCGGCTCGGGGGGTGCGGTACCGACAGTTTTCACTGTTGCACATCCTCTGCGTTGATGGCGTCCACCGCCGCCGCGTCGATCTCGGCCTCGCCGGCGTCGACACGGTCGCGGATGAACTGGTCGAACTTCTCCTCGACGAGCGACTGCCTGATCCGCCGGGCGTATTCGGCGAACGCCGCGTCCTCGTCGACGGTCTTGTCGTCGAGCTCGTAGTAGGTGATGTGGCCGGCGCCGGGGACCGGGGCGGAGATCTGGCCCTTCTCAAGGGAGCCGAGCACCGCCATGAGGTCCTGGTCGTGCACGGCCGAGCCGCCGCCGCGCTGGGTGGCGGTCGTGAGCTCGGCGCCGGGCTCGCGCTTCGCGAGCCGCGCCAGGCCGTCGGCGGCGGCCACCCGCCGCCGCAGCCCTTCCGCGTAGTCGCCGGACGCGCCCTTCGGCACGGGGACCACGAGCTTGGCGTACGTGTACGTGGTCGCGTTGGCGCTCCACGCGTCCCTGTCCTGCTCGAACGCCTTGCGGACGTCGGCGTCCGTGACGTGCAGCGGGCCGTCCTGGCCGGCGCTGAGCCGCTGCTTCAGTGCCGTGGTCAGCTCGGTGAGCCGGTGGGAGTAGAACTCCTCGGGGGAGAACTCGGCCAGGCCGTACACGACCTCGCCCTTGGCGATGGCGGCCGCGCGGCGCTCGTTCTCGGCGGCCAGTTCGTCCAGGAAGCCCGCGTGGTCGGCGGACGCGGGCAGGCCCTGCTCCCTGGCCAGGGCGAGCACCGTCCTGTCGTGCTCGATCTGGTCGAGCGCGCGGGCGGCGAGGCGCTGCAGCGCGGTGCGGTCGCCGGCCTGCGCGTTCCAGTCGGTGGGGGTCTTGAGGTGGTACGTGTTGCGTAACTCGTTCTGCACCCGGGGGGCGAGCATGCGCATGTGGAAGAGCAGCTCGTCGCGGGTCACCGGCTGACCGGCGACGGCGGCGACCCGGTCGGTGCGCTGGCCGAGCACGACCGCGCCGGTGACCAGCAGGGCGACCAGCGCGGCCAGCGCGCCCGCCACCACCAGGACCCGCCGCGACGGGCGGCGGCCCGATGAGTGGTGGAGTTGCTCGCTCCGGTGCGCGCGGCTCTTCGTCGCTGTGGTCTTCATCAGGCGGCCGTCTCTATCGCGGCGACCCGGGCGATGACAGGAGTGTCCCTGGTGCGGGTGATCTCGACCTGGACGGCGTCCACCTCCGCCGGAGGGAAGGTCAGGATGCGCTGGTAGCCCACCGCATTCGCCTCGGCCAGCGTCGTCCATCGGCCGCCGGCGCGACCTCGTACGAGCACGTGCTCGACGCGCTGCCCCTCCGCGATGTGCTCGCCCACGACGACCGCCTCGACCGGCCGGGGCCGGTCGAAGGCCAGCGTGAGTCCGGGGCGCGGGTCGGCGCCGTCCGGCCGCCACGGCGTCCGCGCCTGGCCTGGCCAGGCGGTCGCGGCGTCGCCGGGAGCACCGGACGTCACCGTCACGGAGGCCTCGATCCGCCGGGCGCGGAAGTCCTCGATCCGCCGTCCCAGCTCCGTCAGCACCGCCACGTCGGCCTCGCGCACCAGCCCGTCGCGGGCCGGGGGGACGTTGAGCAGGAAGGTCGCGTTGCCGCCGACCGAACGCAGGTAGATCTCGAACAGCTCGCCGGCGGAGCGGACCTGACCGTCCTCGGCGGGATGGTGGAACCAGCCGGGCCGGATCGAGGTGTTCACCTCGGCCGGATACCAGACCAGGTCGTCCTCGTGCCCCGCCAGGGCGGCCCGGCTGCCCAGGTCGCGCTCGTCGCTGCGGACGAGCCGGGCGAACGTGCCGTCGTCCGCCTGCTGCGAGCGGTCCGCGATCCGTTCGGCGTCCTGCAACGCGCGCGGGACCACGCTCCACTCGTCGGGGCGGGTGGCGCCGGCCTCGTTGCCGCACCAGCGTACGTCCGGGCCGCACACGTTGATGACCGCGTCCGGCTGCAGGTCGCGGACCACCGCGTAGTAGCGCTCCCAGTCGTAGACCTGCCGCTTGCCGTTCGGGCCCTCGCCGTTCGCGCCGTCCAGCCACACCGTGAACACCGGCCCGTAGCGGGTCAGCAGCTCGGTGAGCTGGGCGACGTAGAAGTCGTCGTACGCGCTCCCGGCCCCGTACGACGCCTCGGTGCGGTCCCACGGCGACAGGTAGACGCCGAACTTCAGCCCGTGCCGCCGCGCCGCCCGCGCGACCTCGTCCACCACGTCGCCCCGGCCGCCCCGCCACGGCGACGACGCCACCGTGTACGTCGTGACGTCGCTCGGCCACAGGCAGAACCCGTCGTGGTGCTTGCAGGTCAGGATCACCCCGGTCATCCCGGCCGCCTTGAGCGCCCTGACCCACTGGTCGGCGTCCAGACCGGAGGGGTCGAAGCCGGCCGGGTCGTCGTGACCCTCGCCCCACTCCCTGTCGGTCATCGTGTTCATGCCGAAGTGGATGAACCCGTAGAACTCCATCTCCTGCCAGGCGAGCTGGCGGGCGCTCGGCCGCACCGTGGCCAGCTTCGGGGCCAGCTTCGGGGCCGGCTTCGGGGCCGGCTTCGGGGCCGGCTTCGGGGCCGGTGTCACCGGAACCGCCGGTTGTAGGAGGCCAGCACGCCCAGCAGCACCGCCAGCGCGACGAGCATGATCGCCAGGCTGCCCCATCCGACGGTGCTGCGGGCGACGACGACCGCCGCCACACAGACGGCCGCGATGATCGTCCGGGTGGTGATGAGCAGCACGCCGCGCGTCGAATCCTTCATGAATGTCTCCTTCTAGCCCTTCACGCCGCCGGCGGCCATGCCCTCGATGAGCCGGCGCTGGATGAGCGCGTACAGGATGAGGACGGGGACGATGACGATGACCATGCCGGCGTACAGGCGCCCGTAGTCGGCCGCCGCCTTCTGCGCGGTCATCAGGTTGAGCAGCCCGACCTGCAGGGTCTTGCCCTCGCCCGGCAGCAGGGTGAGCGCGATGATGAAGTCGTTCCAGTAGGCCAGGAAGTTGAACAGGATCACGGTCGTGAGCGCCGGCCGCGCCATCGGCAGCATGACCCTGGTCATGACCTGGAAGCGCGAGGCCCCGTCCAGGGCCGCCGCCTCCTCGTAGTCGGCGGGGATCGAGCGGAAGTACGCGGTCAGCAGGTAGATGCTGAACGGGATCGACGTGGCCGCGTACACGAGCGACAGGACCCCGGGGTTGTCGATGAAGAAGCCGCCGGGCAGGAGGTCCACGAGCGCGCGGTCCCAGTCGACGAGCATGAGGAAGATCGGAACCACGATGTAGTTGACGTTGACGAACAACCCCGCCAGCAGCGCGACCTCGACCAGGCTCCGGCCGCGGAACTCGTAGCGGGCGATGACGTACGCGGCCGGCACCGACACCGCCACGACGAACACCAGCCCGAGCACGGTGACCAGCAGCGAGGTGAAGAAGTACTGGCCCATGCGGGCGCCCACGAACGCGTCGACGTAGTTCTGCAGGTGCAGGCCCTCGGGCAGCGCCCACGGGCTGCCGTAGAACTCGCCCTTGCGCTTGACCGAGGCGAACAGCACCCAGGCGACCGGCACCGCGATGGCCAGCGCGATCGCCGTGACGAGGACGTAGGTGAGCGCGCGGCCCGTCCTGGCCTTGGTGAAAGTGGTCATGTGTCCTCTAGAACTGAAGGGGCTCGCGCCGCGTCGCGCGGCTCACCAGCAGCGACACGAGGAACGAGAAGGCGAAGATGACGACGCCGATGGCCATGCCGTAGCCGTACGACGAGTTCGTGTACGCCTGCTTGTACATGTAGCTCAGCAGCACCTCGGAGGAGCCGTCAGGCCCGCCGCCGGTCATCGCGCGGACGAGGACGAAGCTGAGGTTGACCGCGCTCATCACGAAGAACGTCAGCGTCGTGCGCAGGTTCTGCCAGATGAGCGGCAGCGTGATGGCGAAGAACTGGCGGCCGGCCGAGGCGCCGTCGAGCGCGGACGCCTCGTAGACCTCCTCGGGGATGCTCGCCATGCCGGACATGTAGAGCACCATGTAGTAGCCGAGCGACTGCCAGACCATGGCGATGGCCAGCGACCAGAGCACGATGTCCTGGTCGCCGAGCCAGACCTGCCGCAGGCCGTCCAGCGACAGCAGCCGCAGGGTGCCGTTGATCAGGCCGTTCTCCTGGTCGAAGAGGGCGGAGAAGATCGCCGCGATCACGACCACGGACAGCACGCTCGGGACGTAGAGGACGAACCGGTAGAAAGTCCGGCCCCGCAGCCGCTGCCGCGTCATGATCGCCGCCAGGAACAGGCCCAGGCCCATCGTCACGACGGTCACGACGACCAGGAGCGCCACGGTGTTCTGGAACGCCCGCACGAACTGGGTGTCGTCGAGCAGGCGGACGAAGTTGTCGAGCCCCACGAAGCGCATGTCCGGGGAGAAGCCGCTCCACGTGTAGAACGACATCCGGAACACGTTCACGGTCGGGACGATCATGAACAGCACGAACAGCACGAGCGCGGGCAGGAGGCAGGCGAGCACGAACAGGCCGCTGCCCCGCCTGCGAACTGCGGGACCGGCCACCTCAGTTACCCGCCTGGCGCAGCTTCTCGCTGGCGTCGTTCAGCGCGGCCTGCCACTGCTCCTGCGTCTTGTCGCCGCTGATGATGCTGTTGGCGGTGTCGAAGAGCGTGCCCTTGATGTCGACGCCCTCGACGGGCGCGGTGCCGGCGAAGCCGCCGACGAGCGCGGAGACCGAGGGGTCCTCGTAGACCTTGTAGAACTCGGCGTTCTCCCCGGACAGGCTGCTCACGATGCCGTCGATCGGCTGGATCGCGTTCGACTTCGCGAAGATCGCGGCCGCCGCGTCGGAGTAGAGGTAGGCGACGAACTCCTTCGCCGCGTCCTTGTTCTTGGCCGCGGCGGGCACCCAGACCGACTCGACCGAGGTGGTGATGTAGCGCTTGCCGCCCTCGGTGACCGCCGGCAGCGGCGTCAGGCCCCAGGCGAAGCCGTCGGCGCGCGGGGCGTCGGCCATCTCGCCGACGATCCAGGTGCCGTTCGGCATGAACAGGGCCTTGTCGTCCAGGATGGACTGCTGGTTCTTGGTGAAGTCCTGCTCGTTGGCGTAGCCGACCGTGGTCGGCGCGGCGTACTTCAGCAGCCGGGTGGTGAGGTCGAGCACCTGCTTGGCCTGCGGCGTCTGCCACACGCCCTGCTTGTACGTCATGACGTCGGTGTAGAACTGCTCCCCGCCGACGTCGGCCAGCAGCGCGAAGAAGTAGGAGTCGAGGTAGCCCGCGGTCGGGTAGGTGAACAGCGAGATCTTGTCCTTCTTGGCCGTCTCGCCGAGCGCGAACATCTCGTCCCAGGTGGCCGGGACCTTCCAGCCCTTCTTCTCGAACAGGCCCTTGTTGTAGAACAGGCCGGTCGGCGCGTAGTACATCGGCATCGTGTACGTCTTGCCGTCGCCGTACGGGTTGGTGTTGAGGTTGCCCACGATGCCGTCGATCAGCTTGTCGCCGACGGTCTTGTCCTCGCCCGGCACCTTCGCCTGGAGCACGGGCGTGAGGTCTTCGAGCGCCTTGTCCTTGATCAGGGTCTCGGTGAGCGCGGCCTTGCGGCCCTGGCCCAGCACCACCACGTCGGGGAAGCGCCCGGCCTTCATGTTCGGCGAGATCTCGTCCTCGATGCTCTTCGAGATCTGCAGCTGCACGTCCACGTTCGGGTGGGCGCTCTCGTAGGCCTGGATGACCTGGGTGTACATGTCGCGGCCGTAGCCGCCTTCGAGGGCGGCGACGTTGAGGGTCGTCTTGCCGTCCGAGCCGCCGGTGTTCGAGCCGTTCCCTCCGGCCGCGCAGCCGGTGAGCAGTCCGAGCGTCGCGACCGCGGCGGTCGCGAGGACGAGTGATCTCCTCATGGTTCTGGGATCCTTCCGTGGGCACTCAGCCCACCTGACTGGGGGCGGAGGAACGAGTCCGGAGCCGGACGTTGTTACAGTGGCATCGATAACATGAATGGCGCAAGTGGCACTTCGCGAAGTGCCGCTCACCCGGGGTTCAGTGGGCGCGTGGCGGCGCCGTGGAAGCGCGTACCGAGAGTGTGGCGGTGACCAGGGATTCCTCCGACTCCGCGCCGTCCTCGCGCAGCAACAGGGCGACGGCCGCCTCGCCGGAACGGTAGAAGTCCTGCCGCACGGTGGTCAGCGGCGGCGAGCAGTAGGCGGCCAGCTCGATGTCGTCCACGCTGACGATGGAGACGTCCTCCGGCACGCTCCTGCCGCGCTCGCGCAGGGCGCGGATCACGCCGAAGGCCATCTCGTCGCTGGCGGCGAAGACGGCGGTCACGTCGGGGATCATCGCCAGCACCTGCCCCTGCCGGTAGCCGGAGTCGGGCGACCAGTCGCCCTCCAGCGGGGGCGGCGCCGTGACGCCGGCCGCGGCCAGGCACTCCTGCCAGCCCTGGCGCCGTTGGCGGGCCTCGATCCACTCGTCGGGGCCCGCGACGTGCCACACCTGGCGGTGGCCCAGGTCGAGCAGGTGCTGGGTGGCCAGGCGGCCCGCCTCCTTCTGGTCGATCCCGAGCACCCTGGCGCTGGCCGTACGTGAGCCGTCGAGCGTGACCGTGGGGATGTCGCGGGTGATGTCCTCCATCTTCTGCGTCACGGAGATGAGCGGCACGGCGATGACGATGCCGTCGACGCCCTGGTCGGCCAGCTTGGACAGGGAGCGCTCCATCAGGCCGGTGTCGAGCCTGGCGATGGTCGCGATGCTCACCGCGTAGCCCGCCTCGCCCGCGGCCGCCTCGACGCCGGCGGTGACCGCCGAGCGCGAGTAGTAGCCGCCGGACTGCAGCAGCACGAGCCCGATCGTGTGGCTGCGGCCCGAGGACAGCACCCTCGCGGCGTTGTTGAAGCGGTAGCCCAGCTGCTCCACGGCGGCCAGCACGCGTTTCCTGGTCTCCGGGTTGACGTTGGGGGAATCGCGCAGGGCGCGCGAGACCGTCTGCGCCGACACCCCGGCGGTCCTGGCCACGTCAGCCATGCTGGGCTGCCTCGTCGGCCGCTCGGTGGCTTTGGTCACGGCGCTCCTCTCTCGCGGCTTCATCAGGGGGATCCTACCGCGCTTGTTACATATGGCATCGATAACATAGGGTCTCCCCTCGTGATCGAGCTCCCTGCGACGCCAAACCCCACGACCTCCGCGGCACCTACGACCTCCGCGGCACCTACGGCCTCTGCGGCGTTCACGGCGTCCGAGGCGTCTGCCGGAACAGCGACGAGCGTGCTCACCTGGTCCGGAGGCCGCCTGCGCCGGCACGGCGTGCCCCATCGCATCCTGTCCGGAGGGTTGCACTACTTCCGCGTCCACCCCGAGCTCTGGCGGGACCGCATCCGCCGCCTGGCCGACCTCGGGCTCAACACGATCGACACCTACGTCGCGTGGAACTTCCACCAGCCCCGCGAGGACGAGGCGCCCCGCTTCGACGGCTGGCGTGACGTCGAGCGGTTCATCCGCCTGGTGGGGGAGGAGGGGCTCGACGTCGTCGTGCGGCCGGGGCCGTACATCTGCGCCGAATGGTCGAACGGCGGCCTGCCGAGCTGGCTCACCGCCCGCGACGTCGCCCTGCGCAGCTCCGACCCCGCGTTCACCGCCGCCGTCGGCCGCTGGTTCGACGAGCTGATCCCGCGCCTGGCCGCGCTCCAGGCCGGCGCGGGCGGGCCCATCGTGGCGGTGCAGGTCGAGAACGAGTTCGGCAGCTACGGCGATGACCAGGCGTACCTGCGCTGGAACCGCGGGGCACTGACCTCGCGCGGCATCGGGGAGCTGCTGTTCACCGCCGACGGCCCCACCGAGCTGATGCTGGACGGCGGCACCCTGCCCGGCACCCTGGCCGCCGTCACCCTGGGCTCCAAACCCGCCGCCGCCCGGCGGCTGCAGGCGGCGCGGCGGCCGGATGAGCCGTTCGTCGTCGCCGAGTTCTGGAACGGCTGGTTCGACCACTGGGGCGAACAGCATCACGTGCGCGGCGTGGACAGCGCCGTGCGCACGCTCGAAGGGATCACCGCCGACGGCGGCAGCGTGAGCGTCTACATGGCCCACGGCGGCACCAACTTCGGGCTCTGGGCCGGCGCCAACGAGCACGAGGGCCGGCTGCAGCCCACCGTGACCAGCTACGACTCCGACGCGCCGGTGGCCGAGGACGGCAGCCTCACGCCCAAGTTCCACGCCATGCGCGCGGCTCTCGGCGCCCGGGGGCCGCTGCGGGTGCCCGAACGGCTGCCGGTGCTGCGGCCGGCGCGGGTGCCGCTCGTCCGCCGCGCCGGACTGCTGCCCGGACTGCGCGCCGTGCCCGCGCCCGCCACGGTCGAGCCGCGACCGGCCTCGTTCGAACGGCTCGGGCTCGACGCCGGAATGGTCCTGCACACCGCGCACCCGCGCGTCCCCGAAGGTGAGCACCGGCTCACGCTCACCGACGTACGCGACCGGGCCATGGTCTTCTGCGACGGCACGGTCCTGGGCGTGGCCGGTCCCGGCCTGCCTGAGCTGTCCGTACGCGGGAGCGGGGCCGTCGTACGGCTGGAGATCCTGGCCGAGAGCCTTGGCCGGGTGAACTACGGGCCCGGCCTCGGCCGGCACAAGGGGCTGCTCGGGCCGGTGCTCATCGACCGGCGGATCGTGCAGGGCTGGGAGAGCAGGCCGATCGCCCTCCAGGAGTGGACCACCACCGACCTCGCCACCGCGACCTCAGCCGGCGATTCTGCGGCTGCCGGGGGATTCGCAGGCGCCGCGCCGGTCGGCGCCGGGTTCGCCGAGGCGATCGTGCGCGTCGGGACGCCCGCCGACACCTTCCTCGCCCTGCCGGGATCGGGTCGCGGGCTGGTCTGGGTCAACGGGTTCCTGCTCGGCCGCTACTGGGACATCGGCCCCCAGGTCACGCTGTACTGCCCCGCGCCGCTGCTGCGCGAGGGGGACAACGTCGTGACCGTGCTGGAACTCGAACGTTGCGGCGACGTTCTCGAACTGCGCGACCGGCCGGAGCTCGGGCCGCCGGAGGAGTACGTCGAGGAGTTCGACTGAGTCCACGACTGTCTGCCCGCCCGCCGCCGGCCGCCCGCCGTTCGCCCGCTGTCCGCCCCCGCCTGCCGTCCATCCGCCGTCCGGTGCCGTCCACCTCGACCAGCGCCCGGCCGGTGAAATTCGGTGGACATCGTGCACCCGGATGACCATGGTGAGCGGATGCGACAGCAGGAGATCTGGAACGACGACGTCGCCAGGGGCTACGACACGCCGGGCACCGGAATGTTCGCGCCCGAGGTGCTGGGCCCCGCCGTGGACCGCCTGGCCGAGCTCGCGGAAGGCGGGCGAGCGCTGGAGTTCGCCATCGGCACGGGACGGGTGGCCGTGCCACTGGCCGAGCGCGGCGTGCCCGTCACCGGCGTCGAGCTGGCGCCCGCGATGATCGCGCAACTGCGGACCAAGGTGAGCGAAGCCGTCATCCCGGTGGTCGAGGGCGACATGGCGACCGTCGTGGCGCCGGGCGACTACACGCTCGTCTACCTCGTCTACAACACGATCTCCAACCTGCTCACCCAGGCCGAGCAGGTCGAGTGCTTCCGCAACGCCGCCCGTCACCTCGCGCCGGGCGGACGCTTCGTGATCGAGCTCTGGGTGCCCGACCTGCGCAAGCTGCCCCCTGGCCAGCGGGCGGTCGTGTTCGCGTCCGAGCCGGGGTACATCGGCCTCGACACCGTCGACGTGCTGCGCCAGCACGTCGTCTCCCACCACTTCAGGTTCGACGACAGCGGGCGGGCCGAGCTGTTCCGCAGCCCTCACCGCTACATCTGGCCGGCCGAGCTCGACCTCATGGCCCAGCTGGCGGGGTTCGAGCTGGAGAGCAGGCACGCCGACTGGACCGGCGCCGAGTTCACCGCCGAGTCACGCTCCCACGTCTCCGTCTACCGCCTGCCCACTGCCTGAGCCTCGGGGAGGGCGCCGAGCAGGTCGAGTACGGCGGCGACCGCCGGCGTCACGGTGCGGACCAGCGCGTACGTGGTCCGGGTGATCTCGACCGTGGAGATCGGCCGGAGCACCACGCCGTCGGGCACGCCGACCACGGACGCGACCAGTTCGGGCACCAGCCCGACGCCCAGGCCCTCGCGCACCATACGCAGGACGAGCGCGTAGTCGTCGGCGGTGTGGATGACGTCCGGATGGAAGCCCGCCATGGCACAGGCCCGCCCGAGCAGCACATGGTCGGTGGTGCCCCGAGAGCCCGCGATCCACGGATCACCGCGCAACGTGCCCAGATCCACCGCGCCCAGGTCCGCTGCGGCCGGATGAGTTGCGGGGAGGGCGAGCAGGATCGGCTCGGCGCCCACGAACCAGCGGGAGATCCCCGGCGGCAGGTCCTCGGGGATCAGGTTGTAGGTGAAGGAGATCCCGAGGTCGCAGGCGCCACGACGGAGTGCCTCGACGGTCTCTCGGGGTTCGAGCTCGGCCAGGATGACCCGCAGGCCCGGATGGCGGGTCCTGGCCACGGCCATCGCGGGGAGCAGGCGGTGCACGGCGGCCGTGGCGAAACACGCCACCCGGACGGGTCCGCGCGGGGTCGTGGCCGAGCGGAGATCCTCCTCCGCGGCGTCCAGGGCGTTGAGGACGATGTGCGCGTGCCGTACGAGACGCCGTCCTTCCGCCGTGAGCCGGACCCGGCGCCCGGAACGCTCGAACAGCGGCACCCCGGCCTCGCGTTCGAGCGTGGCCAGTTGCTGGGAGACGGCCGAGGAGGTCATGCCGCAGACCTCGCCCACGGCCGTCATCGTGCCGTGCTCGGCGAACTCGCGCAGCAGGCGGAGTCTGGTGGGATCCAACATCAAGCGATCCTTATAGATCAGCTCACGATTACTAAGTGGACGTTGCCGATTCGACCACGCGAGACTGTCGCCGCACCACCCGAAATCAGCACCGGGATCACCACCGGAGATCGAGGCGAGGAGAACCGTGATGCGAACTGTCGTCGAGGTGCCCCAGTGGCAGGGCTCGCTCTCGCCCACGGCGCCGAGGCTGGTCGAAGGCGCCGCCCGGCTGGCGGCGATGGTCCCGGCCGACGCGCACGTCCGGGTGGAGACGGGCGCCACCCTGGCCGAGACCGCCGCGAGGGTCCGGCGCGCGCTGCCCGCCGACGGCTTCACCATCACGGTCGGCGGCGACTGCGGCGTCGAGCTGGAGCCGGTCGCCGCCGCGCTGCGCCGGTACGGCGACCGGCTGCACGTCGTGTGGTTCGACGCCCACGGCGACCTGAACTCGCCGGAGTCCTCCCCGTCGGGGGCCTTCCACGGCATGATCGTCCGTACGCTGCTGGGGGAGGGCCCGCTGGACCTGGTTCCCTCGCCCGCGCTGCGCCCCGATCAGCTCGCCCTCGTCGGGACGCGGGTGCTGGACCCGGCCGAGGCCGACTACATCCGGCTGGCCGACATCGGCGGCCTGGCCGATGTCGCCGACGACGCTCTCGTCTACGTCCACGTCGATCTCGACGTCCTCG
Source organism: Nonomuraea sp. NPDC048892 (assembly GCF_040649735.1). Taxonomy (NCBI): domain Bacteria; kingdom Bacillati; phylum Actinomycetota; class Actinomycetes; order Streptosporangiales; family Streptosporangiaceae; genus Nonomuraea; species Nonomuraea sp. NPDC048892. The sequence continues at coordinate 205,792 of NZ_JBEZFZ010000005.1, forward strand.
ACGGCTTCGCCTCCGTCGGCTATCCCGAACCCGACGGCCTGAGCCCCGAGGCCCTGATCGCGGCCGTCGCCGACCTGGCCGCCCGGCACGAGATCGTCGGGCTCGGCATCACCGAGTACGCCCCCTCGGACCCCGCCGACGAGGACCTGCTCAAGTGGATGGTGCCCGAGCTGGCCCGGCTGTGCGCGGGCTCGCGGGCCCGGCAGATCGAGCGGCGCGCCGTCGCGGCCTGGCCCGCCGGGCACGCGGAGGAACGTGACGGCTGGCTCCTGCGCCACACGCCCGGCGTCCACCGCAAGCGCTCCAACTCGGCGCTCCCGCTCGTGAACGCGTCCCCGTCCCTCGCCGCGGTGGAGACCTTCTACGCCGACCGCTGCCTGCCCGCGATCGTCCAGGTCAGCCCGGCCGAGCAGCACACGGAGCTGGACGCGGCCCTGGCCGCCCGCGGATACGCCAAGACCGGCGAGACACTCGTCATGACCGCGGACGCGGAGACCGTCCTCACCGCCGCCACGAAGAACGGGGACAGCGGGGTCGAGCGGGTCTTCGATCGGGATCGCTGGGCCGCGTTGTTCGAGGCCGTGACCAGTGACGCCGGCAGCATGCCGGTCATCGGGCGGATCGAGCCCGAGACGGTGCTGCTGGTCGCCGGCAACGGGGCCGGTCTGGGGCTGGCGGTCATGGACGACGGCTGGACGGGCGTGTTCTGCATGGCCACCCATCCAGGCCGCCGGCGCGAGGGCGTGGCCAGGGCCGTTATGGCGGAGCTGGCCCGGTGGTCGCAGGAGCGGGGCGCGCCCTGCCTCTATCTTCAGGTCGAGGAGGACAACCACCCGGCCCGCGCGCTCTACGAAGGGCTCGGCTTCACGACGTCGCACCGCTACCATTACCGCCGCGAGCACCCTCGCGAGTAGAGCCGCGACTACGGGCGCGACTTCTGGCACGAGTACGGGCGCGGGGCTGACGGAGACGGCGGCCGGAACGGCCTTTGAATTGCCCTTCAACACGGTGATGCCATGCTGGACCCGTACAGACGCGGACGCCTTTGGGCAAGTGCCTTTCATGCCCGAACGCCGCGGCGCACTCGTGCCTTTTTACCGCGAAGGCACCCCCGAGAGGTGCATGATCTGCTGAAGGTGGCTACAGTACGTGCAACCGTGACGTAAATTGGAGCACCCTTATGGCGAAGCGTATTGTTGAGTCCTTTCTCGATGACATCGACGGCAGTGATGCCGAAGGGACCACGAGGTTCTCTCTCGACGGCACCAACTACGAGATCGACCTGTCCGGATCCAACCGGGAGAAGCTGGAGCGGGCCCTGGCCCCCTTCATCACCAAGGCGCGTGCCGTCCGCGCCGACAGGGGCACGCGCGGCCGTCGTGCGGGCGCCGTCTCCTCCAGGGCCGTCAGCAGGGAGAAGTCGACCGAGATCAGGCGGTGGGCCAAGGCGCAGGGGCTGCCGGTGAGCGAGCGCGGCCGGATCGCCTCCACCGTCGTGGAGCAGTACGAGGCGGCCCACTGAACGAGCGTCCGGGGTCCCGCCCCGCACGCCGCGTTCAACCGGCCGCCCCGATTCGGCCGCGTTGACGCGGCCGGGACCCCGCCCGCGAGTCACGAGTTTCGGCTGACTTCCTTTCTTCGCCATTAGCCGCGGGCCTCGGCGACACCTTGCCGGGAGCCCCTAACGCCATTCGGCGTCCCCTTAACTACGCGGTTAATCGCGAATTGGCGGATGGCCGGCGTTCATCCGGGAGATCGCGGGCCGAACCATCGGGAGATCGAGCGGAACCACCGGGAGATCGCCGGCGGAAGCGTCCGATAGATCGCGACCTGAACGCCGTGCCTTCACCCGCCGCCGGCCCCGCCGGGCGCTTCTCTCACCCCCGCACGGTGGTGACGCGCAGCCGCGGATCCGCCTTGATCTCGGCCTCGGTGAAACGTTCCGTCACCCACCCGCCGCGCGCGAACAGGGCCGTCTGGTCGGCGTGGTACGGCGAGGACGGGTTCGCGGACAGCGAGTAGGTGAGGATCGTGCGCGTCCTCGGACCGTCGGGGGTGAGCTCGACGGCCATCATGAAGCTGGAGCCGGTGTCCACGTCCGGATAGCGCCCGCCGGTGAGCCTGCCGCGCATGCGTACCCGGTCGAAGCAGCCCTCGGCTTCGGTGCAGCCGGGGATCGGGTTCGCGCCGTAACGCTGGGCCTGGCGCGGGGTGAGGGTGAGCGGCATGCCGCCGTCCTCGAACGCCTTGACCGCCTCGGCCAGGGCCTGCCGCACCTCGGGGGCGTCCCGCTTGAGCCCGCGCGGCGTGGTGAGCGGATGATCGGGATCGAACGGCACCCGCCACCAGCGCCAGCTGGGTTCACCCGGCTTCGTCGGGCGCTCCATCCCGGTGTAGAACTCGCGCCACAGGATCGCCCCTTCGCCGTCCAGGGTGGCGCGCCCGTCCCAGGCCGTCAGCGTCCGGCAGGCCGCGCGCACGTCGACCCGCTCGCCGGCGGCCGTGCTCATCACGGGATGGGCCCGGCACAGCGCCGCCAGGTCCTGACGCAGCAGCTCGAACGTGTAGTTGCGCTTCGAGCGGACGGTGGCGCTCAGGGTGTCCAGGGTGAAGCCGCGCGGGCCGAGCCCGTCGGAGCCCGACAGCCGCCGGGCGATCATGTCGAGGCTCACCCGGGGCCGCGGCTCGACGTCGGTGCGGACCTTGCCCCACACCTCGTCGTAACCGGTCAGCGGCGCCTCCGGGTTCGTCATCCACGGGGTGTTGTTGCTGTTGGCGACGTAGTCGGCCCTGGTCAGCCGGGGCTGGCTGCCCGGCCCGAAGATGCCGGGCACGACGGCGTCGCCGTCCTTGCCCCACAGGCACGCCGACCTGGAACCGTCCAGCACGTACGCCTCCAGCGACGGGTCGGGCGACGGCACGGTGCAGCGGCGTGCCATGGCGTCGGTCACGTGGGGGACGACCGAGGCGTCGGCGAACGTGGTCGTGCCGGCGGCGTCGGTGGCCAGCGTGTAGACGAACGGCAGCCCCTGGTAGGTGTCCTGGGCGGCACGCAGTTCCTTGAGGTCGCGCGCCTTGGCCATCGCCAGCCACGTGTCCGCCGAGCGCAGGTTGGCGGCGTTGACGTCGGCCAGCGCGTAGGCGTACTCGTCGCTCTGCCCGGCGGCCAGCACCGGGCCGTAACGGGAGGTGGGGAGGGTACGGGTGACGATGCCGCCGTCGTTCAGCCGCACCTCGACCTCCTGACGCCCCATCGGCTCGGTCTTTCCGTCCACCAGGTAGCCGCCGCGCCCGCCGGCCAGCTTCAGCCGGTAGACGCTGAAGCGGTGGGCGTGGGAGACGGTGTGCGCCCAGGCGATGTTCGCGTTGTGGCCGATCTGGACGACCGGGGTGCCGTACAGGCTGGCGCCCGCTACGTCGAGCACGCCGGGGATGGTGAGCTGCACCTGGTAGAAGCGGCGGATGCCGTTCCATGGGAAGTGCGGGTCAGCCAGCAGCATGCCGTGGCCGTCCCTGGTGGCCTGGCGGCCGAGCGCCCAGGCGTTGCTGCCGGGGGCCGGGCCGTCCCGCTCGGCCTCGCCGTCTCCGGCGACGGCCTCCTTGAGGCCGGAGCCGCCCGCCAGGCGGTTGAGGTCGAGGAGGTTGTACCAGACGTCGGTGGCGGTGACGGGACGCACCCACGCCTGGCCCCGGCAGGTGGGGTCGGGCAGGTTCGCCAGGCCGGTGTCCTGCAGGTACTTGTTGTAGCCGGCGGCGTAACCGGCCACGAGCCGGCGCATCTCGTCGGTGGGGCCGACCGGCGCGGGCCTGGCCAGCAGCCTCGGTACGACGCCCGAGTCGGCGACGCTCTTGAAGTAGATGTCGCTGGTGAGGTTCGCGACCGGGCGGACCGGGTCGTCCGACTCCGCCTCGGGGCCGAAGAACTGCGAGCGTTCGCCGCGCAGCGTCGTCACCCACGAGGCCAGGACACACAGGTTGTCCTGGGCGAACGCGTAGCCGTAGCCGAAGCCGAGCCCGCCGTGGTCCTTGGCGGAGATGTGCGGGATGCCGTACTCGGTGCGCCGGATCTCGGCCGCGTAGCTCCCGTCGGCCGGCCGGTCCTGCTCCGCCGAGGCGGGCCGGCCCTGGTCCGCGGTTGCGGGCCCGTCCGGGGCCGCGGCGGCCGCCGTGCCCGGCACCGTCACCGTGACAGTCGTGATTAAGGCCAGGGCCGCCACCGCGGCCGGCCAGGGTCTGAGCTTCATGGGGGTTCTCCTATTCGAAACGCGCGTTGTCGGGCGCGGTCATGTGCCGCAGCAACGGCAGCACCATGAGGATGACCAGCAACGACGCGGCCAGTCCCGCGCCGGCGGTGGCGAAGTAGACGGGGCCGGGCAGCGCCGGCGAGGCGCTCTTCATCGCGAGCCCGTCGATCAGCGGGCCCGCCACGCCGAAACCGGCCGCAGCGGCCACGGCGGCGGCCAGGACCAGCGGCAGCGCCGACTCCAGCAGCACCACCGAGGCCAGGGTGCGGGCAGGCGTGCCCGCCAGCCGCAGCAGGGTGAACGGCTGCCTGCGCTCCATCAGCCCGCCGCCCACCGCCACGACGAGACTGCACCCGCCGGTCAGCAGGGTCAGCGCGACCATGCCCAGTGCGATGTTCTCGACCTGGGTGAACAGGGTCGCCCTGGTCTGGGCGACCTCGGCGAAGGTCATCGGCGCGTCGGCGCCGTACCGCGCCAGCAACGTCCGCACCCGCTCCAAGGTCGCCGCCCCGTCCGCCTCGGTACGCCCCGCGCCCGCTCCTGCGCTGCTCTCGTCGGCGCTGTTCGTGGCGTCGAGGCGGACCAGGACCGCCGCGAGGCTGAGGCCGGTGGTGGTGGAGACGGGCCGGCTGGAGGGGCCGGAGAGGGGCAGGATCCGGTCGACGGTGAGGGGATTGTCCAGCCCCATCACCCGCTCGAAGTTGCCCATGACGGCCCGCGCGCCCGCCGGGCACGTCCCGAGCACGGGAATGCGGGCCAGCTCCGCGCACTCGACGGCCGTCGTCGGCGGCGGCCCATCAGGGCTGATCACGTGGTTCTCGGCCGGCTCCGCCAGCGCGTAGACGGGCAGCACGCCGACCCCCGGGTACGAACGCAGGCGGTCGAGCAGCTCGGCCCCCTCGCGCGGCGGCAGCCCGCCGAGGCCCAGCGGGGCACGCAGCACGCCGGTCAGCGCGCCGCCGGCCACGGCCTGCTGCCCGGAGACGACGGCCGGGACGATGCCCGAGATCGCCGTGCCCAGGAACACCGCCAGCACGAGCCCGCTCACCGAGCGGAAGGCGCCCCGGGGATCGGCCGCCAGCCGCTGTGAGGCGAGCAGCGTGGCCGCGCCCCCGGTCACGCGGGCCGCGAGCCGCGCGGCCAGCATCGTCAGCCACGGCCCGGCCAGCACCAGCCCGACCATGACCAGGGCGAGCGCCGCCCCGGCCACCCCTTCATCGAGCTTGTGGCCCTCGCCACGGAACACCGGCCCGGCGAACAGCCCGAGCCCGGCCAGCAGCGGGATCACCCGCCAGACCCGAGGCGGCCGGGGCGCGGCCTTCTTGACGGTGCCGAGCGGCGAGACCCGTACCCGGCGCAGCGACCACAGGGCGCTGCACCCGGCCAGGAGGGGCACACAGACGAGCACGGCCGCGTACTGCCAGGGCGCGGGGGCCACCAGGTCGAGGAAGAAGCGGGCGCCGGTGATGCGTACGTCCGCCACGGCCGGGCGTACCAGCGGGAACAGCGCGACGCCGAGCAGCGCGCCCAGGAACGCGCCGATCGCCGCGTCCACCGCGGCGATCACGCTGATCTGGCGGGACGTGGCGCCGACGAGCCGGATCGCGGCGAAGCGCGCCTCGCGGCGGGCGGCGGACAGCCGGGTGGCGGCGCCGACGAGCACGAGCAGCGGCACGAACAACCCGATGGCCGCGACGGCGAACCCGAACCGGTAGATGTCGCCGAAATCGTCGTAGCCGGTGCCGGTCTCCACCGTGTCCACCTGCCGTGTCCCTGCGAGGGCGGCGACCTCCAGCGGCTTGCGTCCCACCACGACGGTCAGCTCGTCGGGGCCGGACAGGGCGGCCCGGCCGACGGTGCCCCCGAGCGTGCCGGGGAAGCGGTCGCCCAACTGCTCGGGCGGCACCGAGGCCAGCAGCCTGGCCAGGGCGGGGGAGGCGTAGTACTGGCCGGGGGCGGGCATGCGCGCCAGGCCGGGCACGACCGGCGCGCGCGGGCCGAGCGCGGCGGCGTCCAGGCGCTTGATGCTCTGACCGGCGTAGTAGTCCTCGCGGTAATTCCACAGCGCGCCGTCGGCGGTGGCGTCGAGGGCCCAGCCGCTGGGCGCGGTGCCGGTGGTGCACTCCCAGCAGGGGCGGGCGGAGGTGGCTTGGAAGGCGTTGAAGAGCGAGAGCGTGACCAGCAGCACGGTGACGCCGGCCGCCACCCCCGCCCCGATCAGCGCGAGTCTGGCCACCGCCTCCCCGCCGCCGCGCAGCGACAGGCGCAGGCCCAGAGCGATCATCGTACGGCCTGGTCGGCGAAGGGGTTGGTGACCCGCCCGTCGCGGACGATGACCTCGCGGTCGGCGAAGGCGGCCACGCGGGCGTCGTGGGTCACCACGATCACCGTCGTGCCCTCCTCGCGGGCCAGGCCGACCAGCAGCTCCATGACGTGCTCGCCGGTGAGCGAGTCGAGCGCGCCGGTCGGCTCGTCGGCGAACAGCACCCGGGGCCCGAGCACCAGCGCGCGGGCGATGGCCACCCGCTGCGCCTGGCCGCCGGACAACTGCCCGGTACGCCGGCCGCCCAGCTCCGCCAGCCCCAGCCGCTCCAGCCAGCCGGCCGCCCGCGCGTAGGCCTCCTTGCGCCTGACCCGGCCGAGCAGCAGCGGCAGGGCGACGTTGTCGGCCACGGTCAGCTCCGGCACCAGCTGCCCGAACTGGAAGACGAACCCGAACGCGGTGCGCCGCAGCTTGGTGCGCCCGGCGTCGCTCATCGTGTCCAGGCGCCTCTCGCCGAACCACACCTCGCCGCTGTCGGGGGTGAAGATCCCGGCCAGGCAGTGCAGCAGCGTCGACTTGCCCGAGCCGCTCGGCCCCATGACGGCCAGGATCTCCCCGGCCTCCACGGCCAGGTCGGCCTCGCGCAGCGCCGGGGTGTTCCCGTACGAGCGGCTGAGCTTGCGCGCTTCGATGATCATGACTCGCGCACCATGGCGGCCAGCGCCCCGAGCCGCGCCTGGGTGACGTCGATCCAGCGCAGGTCGGCCTCCAGGTGGAACATGCCGTGGTCGGCGAGCAGCGCGTCGGTCAGCGAGCCGGTGCGCTTGATCTGGGTGAACTCCCGCATGCGCCGCAGGTGCGTGGCCCGCTGCAGGTCGAGGTAGGCCGCCGCGTCGCGCCCGAGCATGAGCGCCAGCACGACCTTCGTGAACAGCACCGTCTGCAGGTAGGGCTCGGCCGCGACCGGCTCCGACAGCCACTCCTCGACCTCCCGCCGGCCGACGGGGGTGATCGCGTAGCGCTTGCGGTCGGGCCCGTCGCCCGGCTCGCTCAGGCCCGCCGTGACCTTGCCGTCCCTGGCCAGCCGGCCGAGCGTGGAGTACACCTGCCCGAACGGCAGCGCCTTGCCCTGGCCGAAGTAGGTGTCGTAGTCGCGCTTGAGGTCGTAACCGTGGCTGGGCTCCCGCTCCAGCAGGCCGAGCAGCGCAAGGGGAACGCTCATGGGCCGGGACTATACACCAGGGTTATACACCCCGTGTATACATACGATCGGGAGCGGTCACGAGGCGAAGTCGATCCGCATGACCACCCGCCGCGCCGTCGGATGAGTGATCTCCGCGAACCCGGCCTCCTCGAACACCTGCCGCGCCCCCACGTGCAGCTCGCCCCAGGCGATCTCCTTGCCGGCCCGGGTGATCATCGGGTACGCCTCCAGCGCCCGCGCGCCGCGTTCGCGGGCGAAGCCGACCGTGGCCCGCGCGAGGAGATAGGTGAGCCCGCGCCCCCGGTAGGCCCTGCGGACCACGAGGCAGGTCACCGCCCACACGCCGTCGTCGTCGCGGTCCTCGCTCCGGCCGGCCCACGGGATGCGGGAGTTGCGCAGCTTCACGTACGCCGTGCGCGGCTCGACCGCCACCCAGCCCGCGGGCTCCCCGTCCACGTAGGCCACCAGGCCGCTGGTCACCGGCGCGTCCGGGTCGTCGCAGGCGGTCTGGGCGCGCGACATCGCGACCCGCTCCTCCAGCGTGGTGTCCCGCCAGAACCAGCCGGCCACCTTGAACCGCTGGCAGCGGCAGCGGCGGGCGTCGTTGGCGTCGAAGATCGCGTCCAGGTCCTCCCAGGACGCCTCGTTCGCGGGGACGACGGTGAGCCGCCCGGCCTCGATCGGACCCCGGTCGCGTGTCATGAGGTGCTCGGTCATCCCCGCATGTTAGGAGCCATTCCGGACGTTCTGCGTCCGGTATGCCGGCCTCGGGCGGGGGCGTCCCTGTGTAGGCTGGCGGCGAGGAGGGATCAAGACCGGCCATGGACGAGTCCACCCACCGCATCGAGTACGAGACCATGCTGCTCGGGCGGCATCGCTACCTGTCCGCGCCACGTCTTCACCCCGACGGCGGACATCTCGACCGCAGCGCGTACATCGTGCTCAGCCGCCTGGAGCTCGACGGCCCGATGTCGATCGGCCAGCTCAGCGAGGCGTTCCGGCTCGACCCCTCGACGCTCAACCGGCAGACCTCCGCGATGATGCGGGCCGGGCTGGTCGAGCGCATCCCCGACCCGGAGGGCGGCATCGCGCGCAAGTTCCGCGTCACCGAGGAGGGCGAGCACCGCCTCAGGGCCGAGCGCCTGCAGAACATCCAGGGGCTGGAGAAGGTGCTGGAGGGCTGGAGCGAGGAGGACGCCGCGGCCTTCGCGGGCTATCTGCGCCGCTTCAACTCCGACATCGAACGGCTCGAAGGCCGCACCTGGCCCCGTCCCGCTCGCTGATCATTCATGGGGAGTAGATCAGGCGGGTGGCGGGCCCTGGGCTGAAAGGCGCTCCATCCCGGCGTTGAACCGCCGGAGATAGGCGGCGAAGGCGGCCGTGTCCTCCTCGCTCCAGCCCGCGAGGACGCGTTCCAGCCCACGCACGTTCCGGCCCCGCTCCTCGTCCAGGCGGCGCCGCCCCTCCTCGGTGAGGCGGAACTTGCGCGCGATGCCGCCCTCGGGGTCGGGGATGCGTTCCACCAGCCCGGCACAGAGCATGGCCGCGCTCTGCCGGTGGACGGTCGACGAGGCCACCCCGAACGCCTCGCTGAGCTGCCCGATCGACATCGGGCCCGCGAGTTCGAGGCGGCTGAGCAGGATGTACGCGCTGCGGTCCAGGCGCCGGTCGTCGCCGCGGGCGCTGGGCTGCCTCATGTCGCGGTGCCGCCACAGCAGCATGGCCTCGTACTCGAGCGCGCGCACGGACTGGTTCACGAGCTGTCTCTTTCGTCTTCCCCGAGATGTGATGTGCATCATGCACAAGTTGTGCATGGAGCATAGCGTGTGTATGGTGCATTCGGCATAAACGGGCAAGAGGGGGATGAATGGTGCACTCTGCGCCTGCCGTGCGCTCCGGCGGCGGGATCGTCAGCGTGCTCGCGGTGGCCGGCATCGTGGGGGCGCTCATGCAGACCCTGGTAGTGCCCCTCGTCGGCGAGTTGCCCCGGCTGCTGAACGCCAGCGCCGCCGACACCTCCTGGGTGCTCACCGCGACGCTGCTGGTGGGCGCGGTCGCCACCCCCGTCGTCGGCAAACTCGGCGACCTGTACGGCAAGCGCCGCATGATGCTCGTCTGCTCGATCCCCCTCATGGCCGGCTCCGCCGTGTGCGCGCTGTCCGCCTCCCTGATCCCGATGATCGCCGGCCGTGGCATGCAGGGGCTGGGTGTGGGCATGATCCCGCTCGGGGTGAGCGCGCTGCGCGACCTGCTGCCGCCCCAGCGGATCGGCCCCGCCATCGCGCTGATGAGCTCCTCGATGGGCATCGGCGGCGCGCTCGGCCTGCCCATCTCCGCCGCCGTCGCCGAGTACGCCGACTGGCGGATGCTGTTCTGGGGCTCGGCCGCCCTCAGCGTGCTGGTCGCCGTACTGATCTGGACACTCGTGCCGGCCACGCCCGCCACCGCCAGGGGCCGCCTCGACGTCGCCGGCGCCATCGGGCTCGGCGCGGCGCTCGTCTGCCTGCTGCTCGGCGTGTCCAAGGGCGCCGACTGGGGCTGGACCAGCGGCACCACGCTCGGCCTGCTCGGCGCCGCCGTGGTCGTCCTGCTGCTGTGGGGGCTGTTCGAGCTGCGCGTCCGTGACCCGCTGGTGGACCTGCGGGTGACCGCCCGGCCTCAGGTGCTCTTCACCAACCTGGCCTCCGTCCTCATCGGTTTCTCCATGTACGCGCAGTCGCTGGTCGTCATGCAGATCCTGCAACTGCCCGTGGCCACCGGGTACGGACTCGGCCAGTCGATGCTGGCCGCCGGGCTGTGGCTGGCTCCCGCCGGGCTGATGATGATGGCCGTCTCCTCGCTCGGCGCCCGCCTGTCGGCCGCCCGCGGGCCCAGGACCAGCCTGTTCGCCGGGGCGCTGGTCATCGCGGCCGGGTACGGGGCCTCGCTGGGGCTGATGGACTGGGCCTGGGGGCTGATGATCGCCAGCTGCGTGGCCAACATGGGGGTCGGGCTCGCGTACGGTGCCATGCCGGCGCTGATCATGGGGGCCGTGCCCCAGACCGAGACAGCCTCGGCCAACAGCTTCAACACGCTCATGCGCTCCATCGGCACCTCGGTCTCCGCCGCCGTGGTGGGGGTCGTGCTGGCTCAGATGACGACGACGCTGGGCGGGCACGACCTGCCGTCGGAGGCGGGGTTCCGTACGGCGCTGCTGATCGGCTGCGGCGTCGCCGTGGCGGCGGCCTTGGTCACCCTGACCCTCCCCAAGGCTCGCACCACCGCCGCCCCCGCCCCCGCCTCCGCCACCCCGCAACCTCCCGCCGCGGGGCCGGTCCCAGAGCCGATCACTGGGCCTTTCGCCGGTGCCGGCGCTGGTGCGAATGCCGATGCGATTGCCGATGCCGGTGCAGGTTCCGATGCCGATGCGGGTGCGGACGCCGGTGTCAGGAGCTCGCATCCCGCCCCTGCCGCCGACCTGCACGGGGAGCCGGTGCGACGCTCGTCCGCCGAGGTGACCCAGCCGTTCGCCCGGGTGTCTCGGCCCATGTCGATCGTGCACGAGGAGCTGGGGCCTTGGGGGGACGCGTTCCGGTCGCGGGAGGAGCGGGCCGTCCCGGAGGAGGCCGGCCGGCCGGGTCCGTCGCCCGCGTACCAGCCGCAGGATCGGGCGACGGCGGACGAGCTGGCCGAACTGCGCTGGCTGCGCAGGGAGAACGCCGAGCTGCGCCGGGTGAACCTGGAGCTGCGCGGCGACTGCGCGGCCGTACGGGACGAGAACGCCGAGATCCGCGCGGAGAACACGCAGTTGCGCCGGGAGCTGGACGTGCTCATGGAGAGCGTGTCCGCCTGGGTGAAGAACCTGGCCGACCGCTGATGAAGCGGCCGGGCCGATAGCTCAGGGGTCTCGGTCCTGCCCGGAGGAGGGCGGCCGGGCTCAGGCCGTGGGTCAGCGGTGCCGGTCGAGGCCGGTGGCGAGTTCGGCGATGGCCTCGTCGATCTGCCGGCCCAGCACGGCCATCGACGGCGTCAGCTCAGGGCCGGGCCCCGGCAGCAGCCACTGATCCAGGACGACCCGGAGCGCCGACAGCACCGCCGCCGCGCACACCGCCGGATAGACGGGGCCGTCCCCGGGGCTCTGGCCTTGAGGGAGGCCGAGGCGGTCGGCTATCGCGGTGGCGAGAGCCTGTTCTTGGGTGGCGAGCACGGCCAGTTTCTGCGGCACCAGCGACGGCGCCTTCCTGATCAGCCGCATCGCCTCGATGTAGTCGCGGCCGGCCGCGTCGCTGCGGTTCATGACGGTGAGCACCGCCTCGCGGAACGCCTGGAGCACCGACTCGGTGAGCGGCCGGGCCCGGAACTCGGCGATGAGCGCCTCCGCCCCGGACGACAGCGAGGCCACCACCGCCTCCTCCTTGCTGGAGAAGTAGTTGAAGAAGGTGCGCAGCGCGATGTCGGCCTCGTAGGCGATCTGCTCGACCGTGACGTTCTCGACGCCGTGCCGCAACGACAGGCGGAGCGCGGCTTCGCGCAACGCGGCCCGCGTGGCCTGTTTCTTACGCTCACGGCGCCCGACGACCGGCTCAGCGGTCGCGGTCGGCGCAGGATGGCTCACCCGTTCTCCTCTCCCGTCGCGGTCGGCCGGTCCCTCATTATGGGGCTTCGGCCGACCACGCCAGGACGGCTCCGGGTGACCGCTACGGGTGGGCCCGCCTCGGTGGGGTGATCAGGCGATGAGCCCGTACTCGATGGCCGTGGCGGCGGTGGCCGCGACCTGGGTGATCACCAGGGCGACCAGTGCGACGGCGAGCAGGATGACGAACCTGACGGCAGCGCGCATGGGAGCTCCCCCTTCTGATGGGTTCGCCCCCGATGATGCGATCCCGGCCCACCCCCGTCCAGACCTCACGCCTTGATCGTGGTGCCCTGCGCGGAGACGAGGTGCCAGAGGCCGGGAGAGGAGGCGGCGTACACATGGGTGTACCGGCTCGCGGCGCTGAACGGGGTGCCGTCGGGGTTGGTGAAGTTCATCCCGGTACGCCCGACGACGATCCCCACGTCCCCGACCACCCGCACGATCGCCTCACCGGGGAACGACTCGATCCTCGGGAACTCCAGAGCCCCGGACGCGAGCAGGCCGATGACCGTCTCCTTGTCGGCGACGGCGCCGTCCTCGACACTCACGAGGAGGAAGTCGTCCGACAGCAGCTCCTTCAGCCGGCCGGCGTCACCGCTCGTCAGAGCGTTGAAGAAGCTCTGGTCGTGGTCGAGGAGGATGTCGCGGAGAGTGTTGTGCGGCGTGCCCTCGGAAGTGCCGCCGGAAGTGTCGTGGTCGGGGGTCATGGGCGTCCGTTCGTCGAGGCCGGGAGACCGAGGGTAGACGTTGACGCCGGTGTCAAGGTCAAGCGGGTGGTGTCCTGGGGGCGAGTGCGACGCAGCAGCCGTCGGGTCTGGGCGCGAGGGTGGTGTCGAGCGTGGTGGCGCCGAGACCGTCGAGGAGGCCGGAGACGAAGGCGTGGTTGATGGCGCAGACGAGGTCGGGGTCGTCGGCCGCCATCGGGTGGAACGGGCAGTTGCGCAGGGTCATCCGGGTGGGGGCGTCGCGGGACGGTTCGAAGCCGTGGCGTTCGAGCAGGTCGGCGACGTAGGTGAGGGCCCGTTCCGGGCCGAGCCGCCCTGGCCTGAGCCGGTCGCGGTCGGCCGCGCCCAGTGACCGCCCGTGGGAGGCGGCCGAGCGCAGCGCAGCGTCGGTGCCGCTCTCGCCGGGGGCTTGGTGACGTACGGCCCGCAGCAGGATGCCGGCCAGCAGGCCGTGCTCGCGCGGCGGGATGCTGATCTGCAGGCTCGTCTCGGCCGGTGCGTACACCTTGGGCGTACGGCCCGCACGGCGCAGGCCGGCCGGGCGGGCGTAGGAGACGGAGAGCAGGCCGACGGCGACGAGCTTGTCGAGGTGGAAGGCGGCGAGCTTGCGCGAGATGCCCGCGCCGCGCGCCGCCTCGTCGCGGGTCACGGGGGCAGGCGAGCGGCGGACGTGGTCGTAGAGGCGGCGTCGCAGGTCGTCGCCGAGCACCGCGACGGCTTCGAGCGCTGAGCTCATGCGATGAGAGTAACACCCAGGACAGTGGGTCAAATGGTGAGGACAGCCTCATCTAGCTGCGTGGCCATAGACCGCAGGCCGAATAAAGCCAAAACTTGTTGGCAAATAGGAGGTGGGCCGTGACGAGTCCACTGCATCGCGCCAAGCGCCCGGCGACCGCTCTCGCCGGCCCGTACGGGCACCCGTTCCATCCGATCCTGGTCACCGTGCCCATCGGCGCCTGGGTGACGAGCCTGGTCTTCGACCTCGCCTCGTACGTCGTGCCCGACCCTGCCTTCCTGGTCAGGGGCTCGCTCTGGCTGATCGCGACCGGTGTGCTCGGGGCGCTGGGGGCGGCCCTGCTCGGGTTCCTCGACTTCCTCGGCATCGAACGGGGGACCGCCGCGTACCGCACGGGGATCGTGCACATGTGCCTCAACCTGACGGTCACCGCCGCATACGGCCTGGCCTGGGCCTGGCGCGCCGCCGGCGGCGCCACAGCCGAGCCGGTCGCCGCCGGGCAGGTGGTCCTGTCGGCCGTCAGCCTGGCCGCACTGACGGTTTCGGGCTACCTGGGAGGCAAGCTCGCCTACCGCTACGGCGTCCGCGTCGCCGACGAGAAGACGCAGGCCGACGGTTTCCACACCTGATCCGTGCCTGGTCCGGACTCGATCCGCACCTGGCCTGCACCCCCATCCGCACCCGATCCGTACCTGATCCGAGAAGGAGGATCATGGACATCGCCGCACTCATCACCTGGATCGTCACCGCGCTCGGCGGCTTCGCCTTGCTGGGCATCTGGATCTCCCGGGGCGGCCTGCGCCGCGAGGAGGGCGCCGGCACCCGGCTGCCCACCCCGGTGGTCTTCGGGCATCTGCTGCTCGCCGCCGCCGGGCTGGTCGCCTGGATCCTCTACCTGGCGACCCGCTCGACCGGCCTCGCCTGGACGGCACTGATCATCCTGGTGCCGGTGGCCCTGCTCGGCTTCGTCATGCTGGCCCGCTGGATCCCGATCTACCGCGCCCCCGCCCCGGAGACCGCGGCCCCCACGACCGCCGCCTCCGAGATCACTGCCCCTGGGACCGTCCCCGGTGCCTCCGGAGCCGTCGCGCCGGCCGAGCGGCACTTCCCCGTCGCGGTCGTCGTCGGGCACGGGCTGCTGGCCGTCATCACGCTCGTGCTCGTCCTGCTCACCGTCCTCGCCTGAGGCCGCCGGTACGGTCGTGGGTCATGGAGATCTGGATCAACCCCGCCTGTTCGAAGTGCCGCTCCGCCCTGTCCGTCCTGGACGCCGAGGCTGCCGACTACACCGTGCGGCACTACCTGGAGGACCCGCCGGACGAGGCGGAGCTGCGCGAGGTCCTGGCCCGGCTCGGCCTCGAACCGTGGGACATCACCAGGACCGGTGAGGCACGGGCGGCCGAGCTGGGTCTGGACGCCTGGCCGCGCGACGCCGCCCACCGCGAGCGGTGGATCGAGGCGCTGGCGAAGGATCCGATCCTGATCCAGCGCCCGATCATCACCGCCGACGACGGATCGGCGGTGGTCGCCCGCTCCGAGGAGGCGGTACGCCGTGCGCTCGGAACCGATGGCTGACGTGGGGTGACGGCGGTCGACAGGACCGGCGACGGCCAGTGACGGCCAGTGACGGGCGGCGACGGGCGGCGACGGGCGGCGACGAGACGGCGTTCGGCGTGGCACCGGCCAGGGCGGGAGCACGTTCGTCACAATGGGGATCACTGCGATCACGGTGTGCGAGGAGGGCGGATGCGGTCCATCACGAGCGTGGCGGCGGCGCTCGCCCTCGCCGCCTCGCCGGCCGCCGTCCCCCTGAGCGCCCCACCGGCCGCCGCCACCGCCGCCACCACTCCCACCACCACTGCCGCCACTGCCGCCGCCACTGCCGCCACCGACGACAACGACAACGACGACGAGCCGAAGTGGCGCAAGCTCACGTCCTTCCGCATCTCACCCGAGGCACCGCACCAGAACGACGTCCTCAGGGTCCTCCTGCACTGCCCCGTCGAGGCGAACCACGCGATCCTCGGCTCCACCGCGTTCATGCTGAAAGGCTCATGGCGCCGCTACCGCGAGGTGGGCGTGGGCCTGACGAGCCGGGGCTTCGGCCGGCGGGCCGTGATCATCTCCCGCTACGCGCCCCCGGGCGACCATGTGGTGCGGATGAAGTGCGTCAAGGTGACCATCCACAAGCCGAGCGGCCTGCGGAAGGTCAAGGTGCTCAGCCGGGACGCGCTGCCGCTCACGGTGCGCCATTTCCACATCGGGCAGTACTTCTGACCGGCTACCAGAATTGTCGGCAGTGCTCCGGGCTTCAGCCCGGGGGTGAAGCCGACCGTCCCGCGTAGCAGGGTAAGAGCGGCCGATTCGCCACCGGGCGGACCGGCGTCCACCCGCTCAGACGGGTCGGTTCTGCTGTTCGATGTACTGGCGCAGGGCACTGGTCGGCGCGCCTCCCACCGAGCCGGCGAAGGAGGATCTGGGCCACAGCTTGTTCGCCCGGTAGTAGTGGGCGGCCAGTTCGGGGAATTCCTGTCGCATCGGCCGCGAGGAGACACCTTTGTGGCTGTTGACCAGCTTTCGACAGAGCGATCTTGGGGGGAAGTCGATCAGCGGGTGGACGTGGTTGTTCTCGCCGTTGAACTCGGCCAGGCCGGTTTCCCAGGCCGGTTTCGAAGTCGGCGCAGACGGCCCGCATGATCTCTTCCAGGCGGGTCAGGTGCGCGTCGGTGAACACCTGATGCCGGAAATTTGGTCTCGAAAACCAAATGAGCGTGGAGCAGGAAAACGCAGTGTCTGCCGGTTCTGATATCGCTGTCCCGGCCATAGCCCAACTGTATGGTGATCGGGTGCAGTTGCGGTACGCCTAGGATCGACCCGACCCCCGCCCAGCGGATCGCGCTGGGCCGGGCGTTCGGGTGCGCCCGGACGGTGTTCAACGACGCACTGCGCATGCGCAACGACGCCCATGAGAACGGGTTCCCGTTCGTGAGTGACGCCGAGCTGTCGCGCCAGGTCATCACCGAGGCGAAGAAACGCCCCGATCGGGCGTGGCTGGGCGAGGTGCCAGCCGTGGTGTTGCAGCAGGCGCTCGCCGACTGCACGACGGCGTTCCGGAACTTCTTCGCATCGGTGTCGGGCAGGCGCAGGGGCCCGAAGCTCGCCCCGCCCCGGTTCCGGTCCCGCAAGGACAACCGGCAGGCGATCCGGTTCACCAAGAATGCCCGGTTCAAGGTGAGCCAGAACGGGAAACTCGTCCTGCCGAAGATCGGCGAGGTCGCGGTGCGCTGGTCACGGGACCTGCCTGCCGACCCGTCCTCGGTCACGGTCATCAAGGACGCGGCGGGCCGGTATTTCGCCAGCTTCGTGGTCGAGGTCACCGCGCAACGGCTGCCCGGCATCGAAGCCGAGACCGGGATCGACCTCGGGCTCGGGCACTTCGCCGTCCTGCCGGACGGAACGAAGATCGACTCTCCGCGTTTCCTGCGCCGGGCGGAGAAACGGCTGAAGAAAGCTCAACGTGTCCTGTCCCGGAAAGAGAAGGGCAGCAAGAACCGCGACAAGGCCCGGCACAAGGTCGCCCGCGCGCACGCACGGGTCGCCGACGCCCGCCGCGAATTCCACCACCAGCTCTCGACGCAGATCATCCGCGAGAACCAAGCGGTGTTCGTGGAGGACCTGGCGGTGGGCGGACTGGCGCGCACGAGGCTGGCCAAGAGTGTGCACGATGCCGGCTGGTCGGCGTTCGTGAACATGCTGGAGTACAAAGCGAAACTGTACGACAGGACATTCGCCAAGGTCAGCCGATGGTTTCCTTCCTCCAAGCTGTGTTCAGCGTGTGGAAACGTAACCGAGGCGATGCCTCTGCAAGTCCGGGAATGGACCTGCGCGTGTGGCGCGGTTCACGACCGCGACATCAACGCTGCGATCAATATCCTGGCCGCCGGACGGGCGGACAGGCTCAACGCCTGTGGAGGGCCGGTCAGACCATCCTTCGGGATGGCACAGCCCCGCGAAGCAGGAAGCCACGGCAGTGCCGCCGCGTGAACGGGGCGGCACGGGCCAGAATCTTCGGGTTTCAGCCCGGAGAGCTCGTCAACAGTCGTGCACCGTGCCGGGCAGGCAGATACGCCTGCCCGTATGGATGCTGTGCCGTCGGCCGCTCATCGCGCTTCACTCCGAGCCCCGGCTCCTCGCCAGGATGCAGGTGGCCGTCGGTAGCCTTGACGTCCTTCAACGCGGTGTCCACCGCCGCGATGGCGGCCATGGTCACAGGGCCGCGCCGCCAGTTCGTGCCCCAGTAGCGGAACTCGGCCAGCGGCAGCGTGGAGGGCGTCGTAGCTGCGGGCCTGGACGGACGACTGCTCCCTGACGAACGACCCCCTGCCGGGGGCCACCTCGATCAGGTGCTGGGCCTCCAGCCGCCGCAGCACCTCGCGCACCACGTTGCGGCTGGCGCCGAACTGCACGGCGAGCTCGCGCTCCGACGGGAGCTTGGCGCCCGGCGCGATGTCGCCCGAGCGGATGTCGTGCTCCAGCTGGCGCGCGATGCGCTCGGTCAGCAGGCCCCGGTAGGACGGTGACTGCTCGTGGCCCATCGGCGCTGGCGGGTCGGTGGGCATGCGAAGAGAATACAGCAGCGCCAAGAGGGCCAATTCGGGCATTGATCAGTAAGATCACCCTGTTTCGATGATCCGGCGATCGGGAGCCCCGATGAGCGACTCCGGCGGCTTCGGCCCCCTCACGGCGGACGAGCGCGAGGTCATCGGCCCCTATCGGATCGCGGGCCGGATGGGCGCCGGCGGCATGGGCGTGGTCTACGCGGGCATCGCGCCCGACGGCGCCAGGGTCGCGGTCAAGGTGATCCATCCCGGGCTGGCCGCCGACCCCGACTTCCACGCCCGCTTCGTGCGCGAGGTCGACATGCTGTCCCGCGTACGGGGCCGGTGCACGGTCTCGGTGCTCGCCGCCGACACCGCCGCGATGCCGCCGTGGCTGGCCACCGAGTACGTCCCAGGCCCGACCCTGAACGCTTTCGTCCGTGGTGACGGGCCGCTGGCGTACGAGCGGCTGACCGACTTAGGCGTGGACATCGCCGAGGCGCTGACCGACATCCACCGGGCCGGCGTCGTGCACCGCGACCTGAAGCCCGGCAACGTGATCCTGTCCGCGTCCGGCGCGAAGGTGCTCGACTTCGGCATCGCGCGGGCCCTCGACGAGAGCGGGCTCACCGGCACCGGCGGCCTGATCGGCACGCCGGGGTGGATCAGCCCCGAGCAGTACCGGGGCGAGCAGGCCGACGCCGCCGCCGACGTCTTCGCGTGGGGCGCGCTGATGACGTACGCGGCGACGGGACAGCCGCCGTTCGGCACCGGACCGCCCGAGGTGCTGGCCTACCGCGTCATGAGCGCCGACCCCGACGTGTCCGGGGTGCCCGCTCCCCTGCGCGCCCTGGTGCGCGCCGCCCTGGCCAAGGACCGCGCGGCCCGGCCCGCCGCGCACGAGGTTCTCGCCAGGATGGCCGCGATCAGGGCGGGCGCGGCCGACCCGGCCGGGGGCGGGAAACGGGTGACGGTGCCGCTGTGGCCGGTGGCGGCGGCCGCCACCGCGGTCGTCGTGGCGGGCGTGGTGATCGCGGTGAGCTCGTCCGGGGTGCTGGGCGCGCTCGTGTCGCCGGGCAGGTCCTCTGGCAGCGCCGACGCCGCCGAGCAGACCTCCGAGAGCTCCGGCGACACGCCGTCCGACATGCCGTCCGACATGCCGTCCGACACGCTGTCCGACACCCCGGAACGGACGCCCGACGACACCCCCGAGCCGACCCCCGAGCCAACCCCGGAGAAGAGCCAGAAAAAGCGCGCCGCGAAGACTCCCGAGGAGAGCGAGACCCCGAGCCCGAGCCGAGCCCGCCGGCCCTCCATCCCGTGCGCGACCTCGTCCGCCGTGCTGAGCTACCTGAAGCGGCTGAACCAGGGCAGCCTGCCCGACGACGCCCGCGTCACCGGCATGAGGTGCTCGGGCCGGTGGGTGGCCGCCCGGATCGACTCGCCGAGCGTCGGCGGCGTGAAACTGATCGCGACCCAGGACGCCGGCGGCTTCACCGGCGGCGAGTACGGCAGCAACGTCTGCTCGGTGACCGACCAGCCGTCCCTGCTCAGGAGCGCGCCCGCGACCATCCGTGACTGGTTGTGCCCCAACGGCTTCAGCTGACCGCGCCCCTCACCGGGTGGGCGCGTAGCCGTAGAGGGACGGCGCCGCCATGCCGTCCTGCGGGCTGATCGTCACCGTGCCGTCGGACACGTGCAGGTACGTCATCCGGAAGAAGGGCACGAACCAGCCGTCCTCGACCAGATGCCGGTTGAGCGCTTCGAGGTCGGCCTCAGCCGGCTTGTCCCTGAGCTTCGGCAGCAGCCGCCGCACCGTGGCGTCGGTGTAGCCGGCCGGGTTGAGCCGCCCAGGCAGCACCAGGTCGCGCAGCACGGCCCAGTCGTCGGACGACTGGCGCAGCGTCATGACCAGCCCCGGGTACGCCTGCTCCAGCAGGATCCGCCGCAGGGTCGAGCCGTGGTCGAGCGGCTCCCACACCACCTCCACGCCGACCGCGCCCAGGTCGTTCCTGAGCAAGGAGGCCAGCGCGGGGCTCACCACGGCCGGGTCGCGCGGCAGCCGGAGCGTGAACCCGTTCGCCAGCCCGGCCTCGGCCAGCAGCTCGCGCGCCCTGGCTCGGTTGAGCGCGTAGTAGGTGTCGAGCTCGGGCCGGTATCCGGCCGTGCCGGGCCCGAAGACCTGGCCGGTGACCTGGCCGCGGCCCTGCCGGAGCTTGCTCAGCAGGGTCGGGCGGTCCACGGCGTAGTTGAGCGCCCTGCGCACCCGTGGGTCCTTCAGCTCGGGCGCCACCGCGCCCGCGCGGTCGAACAGCAGCAGGCCCTGAAGGTCGGCGACCTGCTCGACGGTGCTGAACCTGGGGTCGTTCCTGACGGCGAGCTGCTGGGCCGGGTCGCGGAGCAGGGCGGCGTCGAACCGGCCGGCCGTCAGGCCGGTGACGATCGCGCTCTCGTCGGGGAGGTAGCTGAACGTGATCGTGTCGTAGGGGAGCCGCGCGCCCCGGTAGCCGGCCGCCCTGGTGAACACCCACGTGTAGCCGGCCACCGTCCTGGCCTGGTCCAGCTCGTACGGGCCGGTGCCGCTCGGCTCGATCCGCAGCCCCTCACCGGGCAGCCCCGACGGGGCGGCCACGAGGCCGGCCGGGCCGCTGAGCGAGTCGAGCAGCCCGGGGTCGGGCTCCGGCAGGACCAGCCGCACTCGCGTGGCGTCCACCACCTCGACCGCCTCGACCCCGGCCAGCGCGCCGGCCGCGACGCCGTCACCCTGCCGGAGGTGATCCAGGTTCGCCTTGGCCGCGCTCGCGTCGAAGGGGGTGCCGTCGTCGAACCGCACGCCGGTGCGCAGGGTGAGCGTCAGCGTGGTCCTGGCGGCGTCGTAGGCCCATCCGGTGGCGAGCATGGGGCTGAGCGTGCCGTCCGGCTCGCGTTTGACCAGGGTGTCGTAGACCGCCTGGAAGTACGGCAGGGTGCCGGCGGTCGCGTCTTCTGTGTCGAAGCTCGTGAGCAGGGTCGTGGTGGCGAGGTCGAGAGATGTGTCGGCCGGCGCCGGCGCCGCGCCGCCGTGGGGCGCGCACCCCGCCAGCACCGTCACCGCGGCCAGCAAGGCGAGCAACCGCGCGGGTGCGGGCATGACACTCACTCCGTCTCACGAGAGCAGGCTCGGCGGAAGGCGATCTTCCGGGTCAGCCCATTGTCCCGCCGGCCGGGAGCACCTGTGCCGTTACCAGGGGACGGTGGTCCCGTCCCAGGAGACGTACGCGCCGGTGGGGCCGTCGTCGGGAAGCAGGGCCAGCCGCACGGCCGCCTCCGCCGCCTCGGCCGGGTCGCCGCCCGAGGCGGCGCGCTCGGTGAGATCGGTCTTGCGCAGCCCGGGAGCCAGGGCGTTCACCTTGAACCCCGCCTCGTCCAGCGCCTGCGCGTAGTAGATCGTCAGGGCGTTCAGCGCCGCCTTGGACGAGCGGTAGGCGGCGGCCGAGCCGGCCGCGACCGCGAACCCGTGCGACGGGTCCGCGCTCCAGGTCAGCGAGCCGGTGCCGCTGGAGACGTTTACGATCCTGGGCCTGGGGGAGCGGCGCAGCGCGGGCAGGAAGGCGTTGGTGACCGCGAGGACGCCGAAGACATTCGTCTCGTACGTACGCCGGAAGGAGTCGAGTCCCGCGTCGGGCGCCTTCGCGTCGTCGGTCATGATCCCGGCGTTGTTGACCAGGATGTCCAGCCGGCCCACCTCCCGTGCCGCGGCCGCGATGCTCCCTTCGTCGGTGACGTCGAGGACCAGCGGCCGGGTGTCGCCGCCGATCTCCTTGACCGCCTGCTCGCCCCGGCCGAGGTCGCGCGAGCCGACGTAGACGGTGCAGCCCGCGTCCGCGAGCTGCCGGGCTATCTCCTTGCCGATCCCCTTGTTGGCGCCGGTGACCAGCGCGACGGAATCCCGTGGTGCCGTGATGTCGTTCATGCCTTCGACGATGCCCCCGGCGACAGGGGTTCAGCCAGGGACAGCCGATCCCTGGAAGAGAGGGGAGACGCGCGTGGCCAAGCGGGAGCTGGCCCGTTTCCTGCGGGCGCGGAGGGAGGGCCTGCGTCCCGCCGACGTGGGGCTGCCCGCCGACCGGCGGCGCAGGACACCGGGGCTGCGCAGGGAAGAGGTGGCTGAGCTGGCGAACATGTCGGTCGACTACTACGCCAGGCTCGAACAGGCGCGCGGGCCCCGCCCGTCGCCGCGCGTCCTCGACGCGCTCACCGGCGCGCTGCGGCTCGACCGCGCCGAGCGCACCCACCTGTTCCAGCTGGCCGGAGCGCCGCCCGCGCCGCCGCCCGGCCCGGTACGCCGCGTTCGTCCCGACGTGTCCGGGCTGCTCGACCGCATCCCCGACGCGGGCGCCATCGTCACCGACGCGAGTTACGACGTCGTCGCCTGGAACCCGCTCGCCCGCATCCTGCTGGGCGGGGACTTCGAGACCGAGCCCAACCTGGCCCGCCGCCGCTTCCTGGGCACCGGCCCGCTGCCCGAGAGCTCCGGCAGGGAGGAGTTCGGCCGCGTCGTGGTCTCCCGCCTGCGCCGGGCCGCCGAGCGGTACCCGAGAGACGTGGCGCTGGCCGGGCTGCTGCGTGAGCTGCGGGCGGGGAGCGCGGAGTTCGCCGAGCTCTGGGAGGCCAATCCGGTGCACGCGCCGGGCCACCGTACGAAGACGGTGCCGCATCCGGGCGGCGGCATGTTGAAGGTGAACTGCGACATTCTCGTGGTCCCCGACGACGATCAGCAGGTCGTCTTCATCACCGGGGACCCGGGCACGCCCGCCGCCCGCGCGCTGCGCGAGCTGAACCGTACGCGGGGCGACTAGCGCGGGGATCGTGGTGTGGCGGGCGGGCTCAACGGATGCTCAACGAGGGCTCAACAGCACCGGGCGCATCATGCGGATCGCCCTCCGGTGACGCTGGGAAGCGAGATCATGCGGTTGTGCGCCCAGGCGTCCGTGATCACGTACAGGAGCCCTCATGCGAATGAAGACACCCACCGTCCTGGCCTGTCTCGTGGCCTGTCTCGGGGCCTTAAGCATAAGCGTCGCGCCGGTCACCGGGGCGGCGGCCGACGTGAGCGGCCCGCCGGTGATGAACGCGCCGGTGTTCAACGACCCGACGGCCGGCTCGGGCGTCGCCGGCAGCCCGAGCGCCGCGCAGTCGGCCGTGATGGATCAGCTCATCAGGCTCGTCAAGGCCGTCCCCGCGGGCGGCGAGATCCGGTTCGCGATGCACGAGTTCGCCCCCGGTGACCGGCCGAGCGAGGTGGCCTCGTCGCTGATCGCCGCGCACGAGAGGGGCGTCGGCGTCCAGGTCATCATGGACAGTCAGGACGACGGCGGCAACGACGCCGTCTTCGGGCAGCTCAGTGCCGCGCTCGGCGCCACGGAGACGGCCGCGTCGTGGGCGGTGCGGTGCGAGTACCCGAGCCAGGACGTCAACCGCGGCTGCATCGCCCGCAACTACCTGCACGACAAGTTCGCCACCTTCTCCCGCGTCGTCGCCGGCGGCACCACCTACGACAAGGTCGTCTTCCAGAGCTCGTCGAACCTGTCGAACTGGTACCTGTACAACTCCTACAACGACGGGTTCACCCTCTCCGACCCCACCGTCTACGACGGCTACGTCCGTTACTTCAAGGACCTGCGCGCCGGGCGGCTCAAGCCGGTCAACCCCGACTACTTCTGGACGACTCCCACCGGCTCCACGTACAAGGGGCACTTCTTCCCCCGTCTGAGCTCGGAGGGCGACCCGATCGTCAACGTGCTCAAGCTGGTCGAATGCGGTTACAAGGACGCCGACGGCGTGAGCAGGCAGACGGACATCCGCCTGGCCCTGACGGCCTTCAACGCCGCCAGGAAGGAGATCGCCGACGAGCTGATCAGGCTGCGCGGCGAGAACTGCTGGATCGACATCGTGTACTACGACGACCCCGCGAAGCGGAACGTCACCGACTACATCAGGGGCCTGCTCGCCCGCAAGGCGTCGAACGGCAAGTATCTCCAGGTCAGGCCGTGCCGGTTCACCGTCGGCAACCGGTCGGTGGTGCCGCACACGAAGCTGATGATGATCGACGGCGCGTACGACGGCGGCATCACGCCCCGCGTCTACACGGGCAGCGCGAACTTCACCACGCTGGAGAACGCCGACGACTCCCTGCTCCGGATCAGCGGCCGTGACGTGCACTCCCAGTACCTGTCGTGGTTCTACAAGATCCGCAGCGCCTGCGGCGGTGGAACCGTCGGCTAGGCGGTCCCCGCGTCGGTAAGCGCTTACCCGCGTAGTATCCTCCGCCTCATGGCTTTTCGTCTCCCACCGTCCGACGACCACCTGTCCGGTCACACCGGTTGGACCCGGGCGCACTGGGAGGCCATGGCCGACCACCTGCTCGACTCCGTGCTCCCGTACGCGACGGACGGCTTCGCCCAGTTCCGTCTCCCGGGCCGGGCAAGCAGGTCGGGGCCGGTCAG
The DNA here is from genome assembly GCF_040649735.1 of Nonomuraea sp. NPDC048892. Taxonomy (NCBI): domain Bacteria; kingdom Bacillati; phylum Actinomycetota; class Actinomycetes; order Streptosporangiales; family Streptosporangiaceae; genus Nonomuraea; species Nonomuraea sp. NPDC048892. The sequence continues at coordinate 230,662 of NZ_JBEZFZ010000005.1, forward strand.
CGACGGGCTGGAAGGGTTCGCCCGCACGTTCCTGCTCGCCGCCTTCAGGATCGCCGGCGCGGGCGGCCGGGTGCCGCCCGCGCTGATCGAGCGGTACGCGAGCGGCCTGGTGGCCGGCACCGACCCGGCGCACCCGCACGCCTGGCCGCCGCTGACCGACATGGCGCAGCAGCTCGTCGAGGCCGCCTCGATCGCGCTCGCCCTGCACGAGACCCGCCCGTGGCTGTTCGACCGGCTGGCCCCGGCCGAGCGGGAGCGGGTGGTGGCCTGGCTGGCCGGGTTCATCGGGCGGCGCACCCCGGACAACAACTGGGTGCTGTTCCGGGTGGTCGTCGAGCAGTTCCTGGCCGAGGTGGGCGGGCCGTACGAACCCGGCGAGATCCAGGGCGGCCTGGAGCGCATCGAGGGCTGGTACGCCGGCGACGGCTGGTACTCCGACGGCCAGGGCAAGAACTTCGACTACTACTGCGGCTGGGCCATGCACCTCTACCCGTCGCTGTGGGCCAGGATGGCCGGCGACAGCGCCCGCCAGGAGCTCTACGCCGCCCGGCTGCACCGCTTCCTGGGCCAGTACCAGCACTTCTTCGCCGCCGACGGCGGGCCTGTGCACCAGGGGCGGTCGCTGACGTACCGGTTCGCCACGGTCGTCCCGTTCTGGCTGGGCGCGCTGACCGGCGCCACGCCGCTGCCGCCCGGCCGCACCCGGCGCATCGCCAGCGGCGTGCTGCGCCACTTCGCCGAGCGTGGCGCGCCCGACGAGCGCGGCCTGCTCACCCTCGGCTGGTACGACGCCTTCGAGCCGGTCACGCAGTCGTACTCGGGGCCGGCGTCGCCGTACTGGGCCAGTAAGGCGTTCCTCGGCCTGCTGCTGCCCCCCGAGCACCCCGTCTGGACGGAGCCCGAGCAGGCCGCGCCCGTCGACCTGGCCGACCAGTCGATCGCCATGCCCGCGCCCGGCTGGCTGCTGCACGCCACCCGCGACGACGGCGTGGTCCGGCTGATCAACCACGGCAGCGACCGCGACCGCGTCCAGGACCAGGACGCCGCCCCCGACCCGCACTACCTCAAGCTCGCCTACACCAGCCACTCGGGACCCGAGACGGGAGACGTGGACAACCACCTGGCCGTCCTCGGCCCCGACGGCGCCGCCTCGCTCAGGCGGCGGATCGAACCCCTGGCCGTCGCCGACCGCTTCGCCGCCTCCGCCTACCAGGACGGCCCCGTCCGGGTGGTGACGGCCTCGGTCGTGGACGGGGCGGCCGAGATCAGGATCCACCGGGTCACCGCCCCCGCCGGGCGTCAGGTGCGCGACGGCGGTCACGCCCTGGCCGCCCCGGTGCCGCTCGACCTGGGGGAGGGGGAGGCCAGGCGGCCGGACGGGCTGGGCAGCGGTGTGCGGCCGCTGCACGGGTACACGGGCACGGGGATCGTCACGGCCGAGGGGGCCAACGCCTTCGGCCGCCTTTCGGCCACCCCGTACACGATCGGCGCCCACCCCGGCGGCACCGCCGTCTACGTCAGCCTGGTCTGGCTGGCCGGGACCCCGCCGGCGTCGCCCGGCGTGCGCGTCGAGGGGGACGACCTGGTCGTCCTCACCCTGGCCGGCGGCGACATGGCGACCGTCCACCTGAACGGCACCCCGTCCTGCAAACGGGCTCCCGCGCTGAACGGGACCCTGCGC